>JAZUDW010000070.1:0-39798 GCA_045639845.1 Bacteroidales bacterium | reverse complement strand
TATGCGGGGGGTGCCGTTGGCGTCGATATCCTGGCGGATAGAGAAGAAAGAGATCTGGTCGCCAAAGGCGAACTCGGCGTTGTTCTGCACCAGCGTTGCGGAGAGCTGGCCCACGGTGGTGTCGGCCGAGATCACCAGGCTCCCCAGTGCCAGGTCGGTGCGGTATGCGTTGCCGGTAGCCACGTAGGCTATGGGGCGGAGGCTGCCGCGGGAGATCTGGTAGCCGTCCACCACGCCGGCACCGTTGGCCACCATCTGCTTGGTGAGAAACACACGTGCACGCTCGCTGTTGGCGTTCACAAACGCGTTGATGGTGTACCAGTTGGCAGGCTTGTTCTCAAAACCGCGCTCCAGCGCCCCATGGAAAGCGGCGAAGAACGATGAGAGGTTTGCCAGCACCGTGCGACGACGCATCTGACGCAGCGAGCGGCTGGGGTTGGCCTTCTTCTGGATTTTCTCCGACACCACGGTGCCGAATTTGGTTTGACGATAAGTGAAGTTACCGATTGAGCCCGACATTTTTGCGGGGCTCACGCCTTTGATAATGCCCATAATTTTGTAATAGTGTTTGATGTTTTCAGCACATTAGGGTGCCGATTCCTATCTCCCGCACCATGCGAAAGACAATGCAAAGATACGCACTTTTCTGCACACTCGCAAATATTTAACTAACATTAACACGCTTTCTATCCTCCGTCGTTCTGGCTGCCATAGGCAGGCGGTCTGCATGCGGAAGCATTGTCCCGGCAGCAGGGTGTCAATCCAGCGTCACTGCACCGGCGAAATAAGGTCGATTGGTATATTGGTAACTGGTAACATCGCAGTGTTTGTTAATAGCACATAGCCTCACGCGTACATTATTATATATATTATTTATTATTTATTATTATTAATTAATTTATTTTCATACACAGACGCAATAACAAAACTAAGCATGTTACCAGTTACCAATATACCAATCCGCAAATGAGGCTCGTTCCATGTTTTCCATTCATGGCGGCTCCTCCATCGCACGTACTGTTCGGTAAAACCATATGTTTAGCCTCTAAATGCAATATACATATTTGTCGACGTATCTTGTCGTTATTGCTTATGAATTAACATGTTTTTTGCCCGTATCGTTAGTAGATATTAACAGCGATTGGTAATACGAAACACCAAAATAAGCACAAAACAGCCCGATTATTGAGTGGAAATATTAACTTTTTTCGACATGCAGACGCTTGTTTTCCGACACACAACACCCCGTTTTCATACACAAAACGTCATTTCGGATGCGTTTTTCGTCTGTTTTGTCGTGAAAAAGTTGTATTTTTGCATTGTGTCTATCATCACCATCGACCAATATAACCATATGACTAACATCGTTATACATCAATAATGACACAAAAACCGCATACACACACTGTTGCTCTTCGCACCCAAAGAGCAATGATGCGCAAAAACACCCAATGTTTGCGTAAATTATTGATATTCATCACTCCCGGTTCGTTAGCTGATTTTTCGAGGTTCAAAATCTCTGCAACGTTTTTCTTTGTTTTTGTCACTTTTTTGTCGTTTTCTTGCTGTTCTGAGAATGAAAACAGCAACACTTATGTAGAAAATTCAGCGTCGGGCACCCCAGGAACCATCACCCTCGACACCACCTGGCAGGGTACCGACACCTTCTACTACGACGGCGAACATCTGTATCAATAATTAAAACAATAACCATCATGAAAAAGAACTTACAATTTATCGTGCTGGTCGTGCTTTTCGCACTCTGCGGTTGCAACGGCGGCATAAAGAAACAGCAATCAGACCTCGAAGACATCAAAATGTGCATAGTGGATTACGAAAACAAACACCTCCCGCTGGTTTTGCAGCAGTACGGCGAGGTGCACTCTATCGTTATCGACAGCCTGGTGATTATCAACAACGTGGAACCCTATGAAGGCTATCTGTCCACCACTTGGGACTTCGAGCAGCGACAGGGCTATAGCAACAAATATGTCCGCAAAACAATGAATGTGCTTGTTGAAGTAACGGATGTCACCATCCACGACGACGATACCTATTCGTGGGAAACCAACTGGTTCGGAGCCTTCAATCAAGTATATATGAACTAATCTAACCCAACCAATTAACCATGGAAACATTGAATCAATATTCCGGTCTGTGCTCATTGCTTGCTGTTATTGTAGGTATTGTATCCATTATTATTAATATTATATATGCAAAGAGATCCAGCCGCCAAGCCGAGCGGTACCACCGAGACTGGGACAAGAAAAGAAAATATTCAACTACTTATGATGCTAACAGTGAAATTAGGGATAATTATTTTCAATTGAAGAACAAAAGATTGTGAGATTGGTTTCTAACGCATTGATTATTGGTGAAAAACAATGTATTTTTAGTGTCATATAACTACAATTCGACATAATGGATAGTAATTAAGAATATAAAGTCGATTTATGAAAATTCATTGGCTATAATAATTCCAATGAACTCTTTTGGGCAAATGTAAAATGGAGTGTTTTTTTTTGTATTCAATAGACAAGCGTTTTTTTTTACCTTGAGATGGAGTTGTGCCGAGAATCACAACTTCTGTTTTGAAACGAAATTGTATGATTTAAGTGTAATAAGAATTTAATATGTTAAAAAAAACATACAAGGTTATTGATTTGTTCGCAGGATGCGGAGGTTTGTCCCTCGGTTTCAAAAATGCAGGATTCCGAATAGTTGCTGCTTATGATAATTGGGATGAAGCCATCAGTATTTATGAGCAAAACTTTGACCATCCCATCATAAAACGCGACCTCGGCAATACTGAGGATTTGACCGACATGGAACGTCACCATGCCGACATTATCATTGGCGGCCCTCCATGCCAGGATTATTCAAGTGCCGGACATCGTGATGAGGATCTTGGCAGAGCAAAGTTGACGCTCGATTATGCTGAGATCATAAATCGTTTGCGTCCGAAATACTTCCTTATGGAGAATGTACCAAACATCCAGAAGAGCGAGAAACTTCAACAGGTGTTGGACGTGTTTCATGCAGCTGGCTACGGCATCAGTCGCATGGTCATGGATGCCAGCAAATGTGGTGTTCCCCAAAAGAGACGACGTTACATCGTGGTTGGTGGCATGGGCGAACCAGAAGGATTCCTTGATGAACTGATGCTTGCTGGTCAATCAAAGAAGAGCATGACTCTTCGTGACTACTTTGGCGATGCTCTTGGATTCCAATACTATTTCCGTGTGCCACGTTCGTATAGCCGCCGTGGAATATTCAGCATCGACGAACCCTCAATGACAATCCGTGGTGTTGATCGTCCGATTCCACCTGGTTACGTTGGTCATCCAAACGATCCTTCACCTCTAACTCCAGACATCCGTACGCTCACGCCACAAGAACGCAGTTGGATTCAGACGTTTCCACGAGATTTTAAGTGGGGGGATAGAAGTAAGACGAATCTCAACCAAGCCATCGGCAACGCAGTTCCGGTGAAACTGGCAGAGTACATTGCAAACTGTTTAATGAATTACATCAATGGCAAGAAAACTGATTGATCTATTCGCTGGTTGCGGAGGCATGAGCCTTGGATTCCAAAATGCGGGATTCAAGGTAGTTGCTGCTTATGACAACTGGCAACCTGCCATTGACATTTACAGCTCCAATTTTGATCATCCCATCCATAGGCGTGACCTCTCGAAGGAAGACATTACAAAGGAACTGCTAAAAGCGAAACCTGATATCATTATCGGTGGTCCTCCATGTCAGGACTTCTCGATTGCTGGTAAGCGTGATTTTGAGGGCAGAAGGGCAAACCTAACTCTCATTTATAGCCACATCATTGAAACGGTACGTCCTCGGTGGTTTGTGATGGAGAATGTGTACAACATAGAAAAGTCACCAATCTTTGAGCAAGCCTTGGCTGTATTCAAGGCTGCAGGTTATGGTATAACAAAGCATGTTTGGGATGCCAGCTACATGGGAGTACCACAAATGCGCAAACGCTATTTTGTCATTGGAAGACTCAACACCGAAGATGATTTCCTTCTTGAAGATTTGGAGTATGGGTTGACGAAAAGACGAATGACTCTAAAACGCTACTTGAAGGATAATCCGCTGGACACAGAGTATTATTACATGCACCCTCGCAGTTATGCTCGCAGAGCCATTTTCTCAGTAAACGAGGCAAGTGCAACTATTCGTGGGGTCAATCGTCCTATTCCAGAAGGATACACGTGTCATCCTGCCGACAAGACTAAAGACCTCTCCAAGGTAAGATCTTTGACAGCAAAGGAAAGAAGTTACATTCAGACCTTTCCCGAGGAGTTTAATTTCATCGGTGCAAAAACAGACATTGAGCAAGCCATTGGCAATGCCGTACCAGTTAAGATGGCAGAATACATAGGAAAACGAATCATCAAATACATGCGTGAAAATGATTAACAACGAAACCATAAGCCATGCTCTGACACATTTTGAATTTGTCAGTTACGCCAGAACAACCCAACGGTTGCTTTCGGCTTATGGTATTGTGGAACCAACTATCGCCAAAATCGTCAATAAGATTGAGAACAACGAGAATGGTCCATTTTACGTTTATCGTCGTGCGGTAATCTACTGTATTGATGATGAATACCAATCTGTTGTTGCCAAGACAAAGGAATCAATGCCTTTGACCATTGTTTTGCAACCGACACAGATAGTGTTGATTAACAAGCAGTTCGGTGAAATAAGTTGTCCTTATGCAGAACTGGCCGAGTATCTCGATTATCTCTCACCCCTTCAAAGCTGGGACATTAACCGCAATGACCACTACAGCACACTGGAACTCGACACCTTGGTTGAGTCACTCTACCGTGCTTTAATAATGGACGAAAATCCTGTCGATGAGGTAAGAACCGCCATCTTCAATTTTCTGTACATTGCCCATTTCCGCAGTTTGTTGGGAATCACCGCCTTCGATGCCACTCTCAAAAGTTATAATACTGAGGACGGCCAGAAACTTTATGAGGTTTACAAATACTTCCGCAAGTTAGGATGCCCATTTGTCAGCGACAACTCGGAGTTTCTGAACATCACAAAGGAGGCGTACAAATACATCTTTGGCATTATCCGTTTCGACACAACTCTCGTTGATGCAGAGGTATTGACTTCTTTGATCTATCGCATGGCAGACAGAGAGGACGCAGGTCTTTATGGTCATCAAACCTCATTTGTCAACGTGGAGAAACTGCTACAACCCATGTTTCTTGACGAGATGCAGAGAAAAGCAAATGCATCTGTGACAGAAACCGTCTTTCAGGTAGTGACAGAGATTTACAATACGGTAATATTCGACCCTACAAATGGCCCTGGATGCTACCTTGTTGCTGCATACAACGGTTTACTCCAGCAGCTTCGTGACATTGAGCGACAATTCAACATTATCTGTCACGAGCCTCTTCAACTGAGTAACTTTGTTGCGCTTGTTGAGAATGACCTTACGAAGGACTTGACCCGTCTCGCTTTAGTATTTACACATACGCAAGAACTAAAGCGAATGGGGATGTTGACCATGGAGTTGATAAACGAAATGGAAAATGAACTTAATGTCTATGTTGGTAATGAACTGACCTCTGACTGGAATGAGTATGTAACGCCAAGCGACTCACTATACATCGTAGGAAGTCCTCAATTCAAAGGCACAAATAAACTTGCCAATTCCAAGAAGACTGACATGCAAAGGGTGTTCAACTCAGATGCTCTGTATAACGCGGATTACTGTTCCTCTTGGTTAGTCAAGGCTTCACAACTGATAAGAGATAGCAAAGCAAAAGCCGCTTTCGTGCAAACCAATTCAGTGTCACAAGGCGGTCAAGCCACATACATTTATGACAAGGTAAGCGAAAATGGCTGCGAATACATTTTTGGTTATCGTCCTTTCAAGTGGAAGGTGTCAAACGTAGATAATAGTGCTGTAACAGTTGTGATTGTCGGCATTGCTTCACAAGGAGAGTTCCCGAGCAAGTGTATCTATGATGATTCCCAAAAGACACAATGTAGCCACATAAGCGCTACACTACTGCCAGACATCACACTCAAAGTCAAAAGTAGAACAACTCCATTGAGCAAGCAGCTGCCTCACATGAGGAAGGGCAACATGCCTGATGGAGCGACAGCACTCACGTTTACCTCTGCTGAATTGGATGAGTTCCTTGAAGAAAATCCTGATGCTACAGAGTTCATCCGACCATTGTATGGTGGTGATGAGTTTGTGAAAGGTACTCCCAAATATTGCCTTTGGATAAGTGACAAACAGTTACCAGAGGCAATAAAGGTCAAGGGTATTGCAGACAGAATTGAAAAAGTTCGTGCGACGCGAGCTAAATCTACCGCATCGCAAAAGAGCAAGAACAATCCCCACAAGTTCCGCGAGACAAATGTAACGAGCAAAGGAAAGGTGTCGGTCATTGTACCATGCGTCACATCAGAGCGTAGGCGTTATCTTCAGATGGGAATACTTGATTCTACTGCCATACTCAACAATAACGTACTTGTTATCTTTGATGCTGACATTTGGCTCCTCGCTCTCTTGGAATCGCGAATGCATCTGGTATGGGTGATGAACTCTGCCGGCAAACACGAACAACGTCCGCGCTATTCTGCCGACCTCTGCTACAATACGTTCCCGATGCCCGAGATTGACAAGAAACAAATTGGCATCCTGAGGAATCTGGCGAAGACGTTGCTTGAAGTCAGAGAACACTACTGCGATAGGTCTTTGGCTAAAATGTACACGGATATGCCACCCGAATTGGTAAGAGTACACCAATGGATTGATAATACCGTTGATTCTCTCTACAGAAGCCAGCCATTTGAATCAGATGGCGAGCGACTGGTTTGGTTACAGAACTTATACAATAACATGATAGCAAATGAATAATTTCTTTGAAACTACATACGCACGAAACGGCAAGAGCATCGTTACCAACGAGATGGGTATGCGTGAGATGCAACGCCGTATTTACGAGAAGTTCAATTCTCAATACCTTCTGCTCAAAGCACCACCTGCATCAGGTAAGTCGAGAGCATTGATGTTTGTTGCCCTTGAAAAACTTCGTCATAATTTGGTGAAGAAGGTTATTGTGGCAGTACCTGAACGCTCCATCGGTAAGTCATTCGCAAGCACCAAACTCAAAGAGAATGGTTTCCATACGGATTGGGAGGTTACTCGTCGTTACGACCTTTGTACTCCTGGAGGTGAATCAATGAAGACAACCACCTTTGCAAACTTCATGAACGATGATGAAGCTCAGGTTCTCATCTGTACACACTCAACCCTTCGTTTCGCTTACGAAAAGATAGGCAAGGAAAAGTTTAATGATTGTCTGCTTGCAATCGATGAGTTCCACCACGTGTCAGCAGAAGCCGATAGTAAACTTGGAGAATTGCTCCGTGCTATTATGGCTGAAACTAATGCTCACATTTTAGCAATGACTGGCTCATACTTCCGTGGTGATTGTGTGGCTGTCCTAAGTCCTTCTGATGAACGCAGATTTGATAAGGTTACTTACAACTATTATGAGCAGTTGAATGGTTACAAGTACCTTAAATCGTTAGGCATTGGATTCCATTTCTACAATGGAGTTTATCTCAACGCGCTAAAGGATCCAAAGGTGCTTGACCTCAACAAGAAAACCATCATCTACATCCCTAACGTCAACTCCTCGGAATCAACAAAAGAGAAACTGATGGAGGTTGACCAGATTCTTGGTTGCATAGGAACCTATCAGTTTATGGATGATTGTGGTATCTATCATTTGAAGGCAGAAGACGGTCGTGAAATACGTGTCGCTGACCTCGTTAATGATACAGATTACGAGCAGCGTGAAAAAGTAATGTCGTACCTCCGCAACATCAAGAAGCCTGAGGAAATGGACATTATTATTGCTCTGGGTATGGCTAAGGAAGGTTTCGACTGGCCTTTCTGTGAGGCAACTCTTACTATTGGCTATCGTGGTTCGTTGACCGAGATTGTGCAGATTATTGGTCGTTGCACTCGTGACAGCAGCAATAAGGAACATGCGCAATTCACCAATCTTGTCGCTGAGCCAAACGCAAATCGAGAGGAAATTGTTGAGAGCGTGAACAACATCCTCAAAGCTATCACGGCTTCACTTCTGATGGAAGAGGTAATTGCGCCAAAGTTCAATTACAAGCCAAAAGAAACTCAGAACGAAGAAGAAGGTGGCGAGGGCACTCCTTCGAATGACGATGGAAGTGGTCACACTGTCTTCATCGAAGGTTTCCGTGGCATCAAGTCAGACAGAGTTAAGGACATTATCGAAAACGACATTGTTGACCTTAAAGCTCGAATCTTACAGGATCCAGACGTACAACATGCCATAGGTCAGAATGTTCCTGCTGAAACAATCAACAATGGACTTATTCCGAAAGTAATCCGTGAGGTCATTCCTGATTTGAAGGAGGAAGAGGCACGCGAGTTGAGCACTTACATCGTGATTGATTCGGTTCTGTCACATAAGGACGTAAAGGACATCAATGGTCAGAAGTTTTTGGAATTTGCAAGCAGGCTCATTAATGTAAATGACATTAACCTTGACTTGATTTATTCTGTCAATCCATTCCAGGACGCTTATGAGGTAATGTCAAAGACTCTCGATGCCAAGGTGTTCAAGTCTATACAGACGTACATCAAGGCAATGCGAGTTGACGTAACTGAGGATGAGGCAAGAGTACTATGGCCTAAGGTCAAGGAATTTGCCGAAAAGATGATGCGCGAGCCAGACCTTGATAGCATGGATCCTTATGAGCGCAGATTGGCAGAAGTATTGTTGTATGCAAGACGTAGAATGATGGAAAAGAATGGCTAAAGAGACAAATGACTTTTTAGATTTTTTACAAGAGAATGACCCGTTTGGACTTCTGAAGGTAAAACCCAAGAAGACCCCAAGAGCAAACCGCTCTGTCCTTCTCAATAACTTCGAGGAAATAGTGAATTTCTTCGAAGAGAAGAATCGTGAGCCTCAGAACACAGCTACTGACGTAAAGGAGTTTCAGCTTTATTGTCGATTGAAACACATACGCACAAAGCCAGAACTCGTTCAGCAGTTAAAGGAATTTGACCTGCACGGGCTTCTCAAAGGCGAAGGAGTGCAAGACATTCCATTTGAGGACCTGCTGGGTGACGATCCGTTGAATCTACTCGGAGGAGATTTTGACGAATCTATCTTCACACTTAATAATGTTCGCAGGTCGGATAGAATTGCACCTGAGTACATTGCTCGCCGTAAGTTCTGTCAGGACTTCGAGACGTACAAGCCAATGTTTGAAACACTTCATCATGATTTGGAGTGTGGTAATAGGAAGTTGGCTATCTATCATTCCGGCGAATTAATCCCAGAACGCTTTTATGTTTTGGGGGGAATTATTTTGTACCTCAAATCTGTAGATGGAAATGTAACCAACTACCAGTACATTAGCGGCGAGAGGGCAAGATACGATGGCCGAACTGAAATCATCTTCGACAATGGCACCACATCCGACATGCTTTATCGTTCCCTTGATAAGGCTTTACAGAAGGATGGCTATGCCATAACTGACTATGAGGAAGCTCGAATGGTCGCAGAAGATGTAAACGAACTTGATAAGGCAAGAGGTTTCGTTTACGTCCTCAAAAGCCATCATGCAAAATTGCGTAATGTGCCAGACATTTACAAGATTGGTAGTACCACTACTTCTGTTACTGAGCGTATCAAGAATGCTGCAAATGAGCCTACTTATCTTTATGCAGGTGTTGATGTGGTTGAGACTTATCGTTGCTTCAACATGGGTGCACGTGAAATGGAGGATAGGGTACACACTTTCTTTGATAAGGTGCGACTCAATATCAACATCCCCGATGAGCGTGGCGCAGTAATCTCGCCGAGAGAATGGTTCTGTGTCAAGCTCGAAGCTATTAGTGAGGCCATTGACTTAATCTTGCGAGGTAAAGCCAACGATTACGTTTACGATCCTTCTCTACGCAAGATAATAGCAAAACAATCATCGTTTGCAACTTTCTGTACTGTTAATGGCGATATCAATCTGACCGTAAACAGTGTGGACACCCTCAATAATGTGAATATGGATGTCCACGATAATACAGTAGATAATAAAATAGTAAAATAAACGTTATAATAACAAGAAAACAATTAGCGCTGCTGTGACTTCTTTTGTACACGAATCGCCAAATATCTAACAAAGAAGTTTGTTTATACCGACCAAAGCAGCAACAAGCATCGCTCACAACCCCTGGCTGTGGGCAGTACTTGTTTGAACTGGTTGGGAGGCTTTGGCGAGCCCGTGTACAAGTACAAAAGATGAGGCTGCCTACGCCTTATTTTTGAAGAAGTATGCTTTATGGAGAAAAACAAATTCCCTCAGATCAATGTACACGGAGGTACGGTAAACAACTACAATATCGACATTCACGACAACACCTTCCATGGCGGCACTTTCAACCTCACGGATCTCGACAAGATGAAGTCGGGATCCTCGGCCGAGGAACAGGCAGCTGCTACAGAAGGGCTGGCAGAGGAGCTGACGCACGTGTTTGCAGACCCGGAGGCGATACCCGCCTTTATCGCTTTTGCACAGAGTGCAGCTCCGAGAGAGATACCCCGATATGTGACCCGTCTGGTGAAGGAGGGAAAGATATACAGGGAGTGTTGCAAGCGGAAGCTTTATAATATAATGAACAAAAACGGACTATACGATTTCTCGGAATCGAACTGGGATAAACAAATAGAAATTTTTAGTGAATAGTGAAGTGTGATTAATGATTAGTGATTAGTGATTTGTGAATTGATTTTTTGTGAATAGTGAATAGTGAACCGAAGGGCGCCGACCGAGGGGGGGGCAATTGTGATTAGTGATTAGTGATTAATGATTAGTGATTTGTGATTTGAGTTTTTGGGGTTCTGTTGATTTGATTGGTGATTAGTGATTAATGATTAATGATTAGTGATTAATGATTTGTGATTGGTGATTAGTGATTAGTGAATTGATTTTTTGTGAATAGTGAATAGTGAACCGAAGGGCGCTGACCGAAGGGGGGGGGCAATTCTGGATCTTTTTTGGTCGGCGTTAATAATTGCTAGAATGTGGCCGAATCGAGAAACGGCCAACATGCGGATAATCATATTAAGAGACATATATCTTAATGGTTGCAGGACGGCGGAAAACGAGTTTTTTCCGTCGTCCTTTTTTTCTAAATTTGGGTGAAACGGCCTTCGGTGGGGTAGAACGGGGTTCAAAATTACTTGAACAAAAGTTGAACAAGACTTGAAAAACTCTTGGAAGTTGCTTGAAAACTTGAAAATCAGTTGTTTTAGTTGTCGGTTTCGTCCGTTGTTCGTATTTTTGCATTCGCTTTCGGGCCGGAGGTGCACGGGTTGCTCTCTCGACCGCGACGGCGAGCATTGGGCTCTTTGACAGACTGAAACCACGGCATATCTATGATTGTTGCGCCTGCTGGGGTGCGACAGCCTCACTCCGGACGGGGACAAGGCGGTGGGTTCGACTCCCACGTGAGGCTCTAATGTACATTTATGTTGGGACGAACCCGACCCAACCCTGGAGCGCTTCGGCTCCTTGAAAGTTACGGCACTGCCCTGTACGTAATGGTTCGACGGAAAGGCGTGCTCTTTCATTTTTTTTTATCATTATTATGAAAAAAAACACAATTAAAACTCCCGCCCCGGGACAGCAGAAAAAACCCACCAACATGAGCCACACCCAGCGTATATGCCGAGAGCTGCGTGCTAAAAACAGCGGCAAGGTGTACAACAGATACGACAACACGAGTCTGGAGATGATAACGAACACCCAGGCGCAGTGCAACAGAGTGATTCGCGGTGCGGTGGTGTACAACGAGGCCAACAGCAACGTGCTCTTTGTGCAGAATCCGCCCCGCCCTCCGCGCAGCAAACGGCTGCTCCGCACCACCCACTTCAGTCTGGTGCTGCGACGAGACGGCTCGTTCCATGCCGAGATGGATGTGCGGGAGATAGACATCCGCGTGAAGCGCTCGCTGAAAAACGAGCTGCAGCAGCTGATAGACGAGATGGAGGAGACCACCGCCAGCATGTCTGTTATATGAGCAGAAAAGAGCCTACGGTGGGCCAATGGGTGCGGCTGGGCAATACCACGGGTGTGACCACCCGTGCCACCGCCTGGATGCACCGCTGCCAATACTGTGTGTTTGGATCGAAGAGGCTCACCTACTGCATGATGGTGGCCTGCAATGCCAACGAACGCAACGATGGGCAGTATGTGTATTTTGAAAAAATAAAGAGGGGGCAGTGAACAGATTGTTTTTGTGGACCGACGCAAAAGGCCGAGCGAAGGCGACAGCAAAAAACATGGTGTCTGTGTGCTGACCATTCAAAAAAACAAAAAAAGTCATGAATTTTAGTATTTTCAACAGCATAAAAGGCAAGGGGGTGCTGTGTACCCCCGAGCTATTCCTGCAGACGAGCGAGAGCGAGCAGGTGCGGCAGATCTTGATAGAGATTCAGGAGGCCGTGAGTCTTCGCGACAAAGCTACGGATGCCAAGGAGGCCCGCAAATATAAGAACAAGATAGCCAAGCTGAAGACGCGGCTGCCCGCCATAACCTGGCAGGCACTGTTTCCCGACGGGGAACGCAAGAACGACAAGGCGGTGCCGTCGGGCCTCTTTATGATAGACATAGACCATGTGGAGGAGCCCGGCAAGATATGGTCCAAACAGATAGCGCCGAAGGTGAGAGACTGCGGCATAGTGTATTGCGGCAAGACGCCTTCGGGGCAGGGTATCCGCGTGGTGGCTCACTGCCGGCCCGAATTCGGCACCCTGCAGGAGTGCCAGCAGTGGCTGGGGATGCAGCTGGGTGTGGAGATAGACGAGGTGTGCAAGGACTGGGCCCGCAGCTCTTTTGTGGTGCACCGTGAGTATTTCTACTATCTGGACAACGAGGCGCTCTTCGGCTCGCCCCGCTGCACCTACGAGGTGGCACACGGCGGATCGACGGCCATAGCCTGTCCTGCTGCCGCTCTGCCCGACAAGGACGGCACCCCCGACCGGCCAGACTCCGGGGCGGAGCCACTGCCTGGCGAGATGACCTTATCTACCTACAAGGGGGTGCCTCTGATGGCCATAGCCGATGCGTGGCTGAACGACAACGGCGGCTATCCGGAAGAGGGTCACCGCCATACGGGTCTCTACACGCTGGCCACGAGGATGCGACACGTGTGTGGGTACAACGCCCAGGTGATGTTTCACAACATGCCCCATTTCGGTCTGGACGATGCCGAGGTGTGGCGTGTGGTGAACAGTGCCGCCAAAGGCAGCGACACGCTGATGCCCAAAGATATGGAGGCTACGCTGAGCAGGCTGACGCAAGCGGGCGAGGAGCCTGCCGACGACGAGGAGGCACCGGACGACTACATGGAGGCTTTCTGGGCGGCCAACAGCACGGCGGAGCTGCCACCGCTGCCGCCTGTGTTCAAAGAATGGGTGGAGGCAGCGCCCGACGACTTTAAGCGGTGCACCATAGCGGTGCTGCTGCCGGTGCTGGGCACCTTGGGGTCGAAGCTGCGTGCCCGCTATTTCGACAAGCGTCTCCACTCGCCTTCGTTTCAGGTGAGCATAGAGGCCGAACAGAGCTCGGGCAAGAGCTTCATGACTATGATAGCGGAATACTGCCTGAAGGCCATAGAGGACCACGACACGACGGAACGGACCCGCGAGGAACGCTACATAGAGAGGCTGAAAGATGCTAAGACGCTCAATATGCGGATGAACAAGAAGGAGAAGATGGAGCTGATAGGCGACAAGCCGGAGGCGCTGATACGGCTGCTTCCCGCCACGGTGTCGATCACCAAGCTGCTGATACGTCAGAAGGCAGCCCAGGGCCTGCACTGTTTCGCTATGGCCGAGGAGATAGACACGGTACACAAGGCTTTTAAGCGGGGCTTCGCCGACATCAGCGACTTGCTGCGCAACGCTTTCGACAACAGCAAATACGGTCAGGATTTCGCCAGCGACGCGTCGTTTTCGGGCACCGTGCCGCTATACTACAACACGCTCTTTTCGGGTACCCCTGCGGCAATGCGTAGGTTCTACCCCAATGTGGAGAACGGCACGGTGAGCCGCGTGCTCTTTGTGGAGCTGCCCGACCAGTTTGGCAAGAGTTTCACTCCCTATGCCGACTTCACCGAGGCGGAACGCAAAACGATAGACAAGGCGCTGGCTCGACTCAACGAGGTCAGCATAAAAGGCGACGAGGTGCAGGACGACTATGTGATGGACCTGGACTGGCTGAGCAGGGCCATGGAGTGCTGGGCTGAAGAACAGAGAGCCTACGCCGTAAGCACCAACGACCGAAGCCGCGACGTGTTTAGAAAACGATCGGCGGTGGTGGGCTTCCGTGCCGGTATGCTGGCCTATTTCCTCTATGGTGAGAGAGACACCCGCCCTGTACGCGAGAAGGTGGTGCAGTTTGCCCGCTGGGTGGCCAACGTGATGGTGCAGGACCACGTGAACCGTTTCGACATAGAGAAACGTGTGGTGAACACGGTGCCCTATTTCGAAGTGTTCGACGTCCTACCCAAGGAGTTCTCTTCGGGTGATGTGACCACAGCAGCCAAAGACAGCAACGTGGCCTCCTCGGCTAAGATGATCATCTCTCGATGGAAGAGAAACGGCCTGGTAAAGAAGGTGTCGGGCAACACCCGTCAGGAGGGGGCGTATGTGAAAATGTGATTGGTGATTAGTGATTTGTGATTGGTGATTGGTGATTTGAGTTTTTGTTTATTTGTTTATTTGTTTATTTGTTGATTTGATGATCTTTGATGATTTGTTGATTTGATGATTTGATGATTTGTTGATTTGATGATTTGATGATCTTTGATGATTTGATGATCTTTGTTTATTTGTTGGTTTGTTGGTTTGTCGGATCGCTGATCGCTATTAATTTTCCTCGGTTCGGAAATTTTTTTGTAATTTTGCAAAGTCGTTGTTCGTGCCGGTGAAAGGGCTGAAGATGACGATAAGTAAAGAGTTATGATAGATGCTGCTGGGCTTTTTTTGTGAGGCTGCATCCTTAATATTAACGCCGCTGCTGCGGCATAAAAGAAAAATTGTTATTATGGCAAAGAAATTTATTTGTCCCGTTTGTGGTTATGTTCATGAGGGTGATGTTATGCCCGAGAAATGTCCTGTTTGTGGTAAACCTATGAAGGAAGTTGAAGAGAACAGTATGTCGTGGGCTGCTGAACATGTATTGGGCGTGGCTCAGGGTGCTCGTGAAGACATCATGGAAGATCTCCGTGCCAATTTCAACGGTGAATGCACCGAGGTGGGTATGTATCTGGCTATGGCTCGCGTGGCTCATCGCGAAGGCTATCCTGAGATCGGTCTCTATTGGGAGAAGGCTGCCTATGAAGAAGCTGAACATGCGGCCAAGTTTGCCGAACTTCTTGGCGAGGTGCTTACCGACAGCACTGCTAAGAACCTTAAGATGCGTATAGATGCCGAGAATGGTGCCACCGCTGGTAAGACTGATCTCGCTAAACGCGCCAAAGAGCTGGGTCTGGATGCTATCCACGACACCGTTCACGAGATGGCTCGCGATGAGGCTCGCCACGGTAAGGCTCTTGCTGGCCTCTACAAGCGCTACTTCGAGAAATAGAGGTTTTGTGAATGGGGATTGGTGAATGGTGATTAGTGATTGGTGATTGGTGAATTGTGATTAGTGATTAGTGAATTGTGAATGGTGAATGGTGAATTGTGAATGGTGATTAGTGATTAGTGAATTGTGATTAGTGAATTGTGAATTGTGAATGGTGATTAGTGATTAGTGAATTGTGATTAGTGAATTGTGAATTGTGAATTGTGAATAGGTCATTGGTCGCTAAAACGCTGGTTGCTAAAAAACGCTGGTCGCTGGTTGCTGAGATCACTGATTACTGCTCACTGAAAAATCGCTGTTCGCGAGTGACGGATCCGACACTGACGACGGTTTATGGTCGTAGGGAAGTGTCGGATTCGTTGTTTTTTTGTCTTGTTGTTGTGGGCTAACCTGTTGTGTAATAAGATATAATTATCTAATATGGTGGGTTTCTGGCGTGAAAAAACATGTAGGGGTATTAAAAAGTTGGCATGAATTAGATAATTGTTCGTATATTTGCAGTTTGAAACAATGGAAAGGACCTCTTGGGGTCTGTGTTATATAATATTATTACTATGAATAAAATAAGTACTATTTTTCTTGCATTGGCAATGCTTGTATGCGTTTCGGCAAAAGCTCAATTTAAACAGGACTTCCACAAAGTGGAGTATATGCTGAAGGTTGAGGCTGGTTATCTTCCCTTTATGACGAATATAGGTCATGCTGGCGACAACGGCTATTATAATGAAGACCTTCGTCATGCTGCTGGCCTGAATGTGATCAATGGTGTTTGTATCAGTCAGGATTTCTTCTTGGGCTTCGGCGTGGGCTACAACTATGTGGCTCGCCCCAATGATATAGCCGGTGGATGGCATAGCGGCTTGGCTTTTGCCGACTTTGACTATCGTCCGATCGACGATGAGTGGGCTCCTATGTTGATGGCTCGACTGGGTGCCAGCTATATGATGGCCGACAATAGTTACGGCAACACGCTTACTTCATATGCGGAGGTGGGTATTGGTTTCAACTGGTATTTCAATTATGTTTACCGCAATATGGAACGTAACTACAAGAGTGTGTATGTGACCTTGGGTTTGGCGTATATGCAGCAGGCTACTTTCCTGCCTATACGTGTAGGTGTGCGTTTCTAAAGTGATGTAGGCTTCCGTCGCCTGTGTGGTGCATCGAGAGGTGTGTGGCGTATGCATGGGCGATGGCTGTGGTCAAACCAAGTATATTGAATGGATAATCTTTTCTTCAATACGGATATTTGTCGGTGGGGTGCTGACGGTTGTAGCCTCAGGGTGCTCGACCAGCGTTTGCTGCCAGCCCAGGAACGCTATGTGGACCTCACTACTGCTTGCGAGGTGGCTGAGGCTATCAGCAAGCTGTGTGTGCGTGGCGCTCCGCTGATAGGTATAGCTGCTGCTATGGGGCTGGTGGTGGCTCTGCGTAATGAGCCCATGGATGGTGGCGAGACCTACGACTCTTTTATGGATCGGTTGCGTAGGGCCAAGGGTGTGATAGGGGCGTCTCGTCCTACTGCTGTGAACCTTATGTGGGCTCTCGATAGGATGGAACGCTGTGCCGAACGGCACTCCGATGACTCGGTGCGGGATATCCTTACGGCCTTGCAGGCTGAGGCTCAGTGTATCAAAGATGAGGATGTGGCTACTTGTATGGCTATTGGCAACTTTGGCAAAGAGCTGATAAACGATGGTATGGGCGTGCTCACCCACTGCAATGCCGGCCATCTGGCCACGGGTCGCTACGGTACGGCGCTGGCTCCGATCTATGCGGCTGCCTCTGATGGCAAACGTGTTCATGTGTATGCCGATGAGACTCGCCCTCTGCTGCAGGGTGCTCGTCTGACGGCCTATGAGCTGAGCCGTAGCGGTATCGATACCACGCTGGTATGTGACAATATGGCTGCTTCGCTCATGGCTCAGGGCAGGGTGCAGCTCGTGCTGGTGGGTTGCGACCGTGTGGCTGCCAATGGCGACACGGCCAACAAGATCGGTACTATGGGGGTGGCTGTGTTGGCCCATCATTTTGGCATACCGTTCTATGTGTGTGGCCCGTTGTCGAGTTTCGACCTCCACTGTCCTTCGGGTAAGCAGATTGTGATCGAAGAGCGTTGTGGCGAAGAGATTACGTCGATGTGGTACGATCACCCGATGGCTCCAACGGGTGTGAAGACTTATAATCCGGCTTTCGATGTCACTCCGATTGAGCTGATTTCGGGTTTTGTGACCGAGTTGGGTGTGATCAACCCTCGCACACTCCACGAGGTGCTGGCCAACAGATTGGAGATAGAAAAAAGTAAATAGATAGCAATCAACTTTGGACGTCCCGTTTAGGGCAGAGTGTGCTGGGACGTCTTGGAAAAAAAGATTTTTTTAATGGAAACAACACGTCAACAAAAAATAGCTCGTCTTATACAGACCGACATGGGTGATATTTTCCTGAAGGAGATGAAACCTGTGTTGGGCAACAGCCTTATCACGGTAACGAAGGTGCGTATCACTTCCGACCTCTCCATAGCTCGTATTTATGTGAGCATCTTCCCTATAGGTGATGGCGTGGGCAAGGATCAGGTCTATGAGGCTATCAAGGCCAATGCTTCTGATTTGCGTCGGCGTCTGGGTATGCGCGAGGGCAAACAGCTGCGCATTATCCCTCATTTGGAGTTCTATGTAGATGACTCTCTCGATTATATTGAGCATATCGAACAGTTGCTGAAGCAATAGTGCTATTCTATTTCCCCCCTTGCCTGTAATGAAGCTGCCGCTGTTTGTTGCAAAGCGTTATCTTTTCTCGCGGAAGAAACGTACCATCATTAATGTGATCTCGTGGATCTCATTGGTGGGTATTGCCGTGGGTACAACGGCGCTGATTGTGGTGCTCTCGGTGTATAATGGCATAGGCAATCTTACGCAGAGTTTGTTCAATGTGTTTGACCCCGAACTGGTAGTGGAGCCTGTGCAGGGCAAATCGTTCTGCACTTCGACGATCGCCTACTCCGAGTTGCTCTCTGTTCCGGGCGTGGCAGCGGTGAGCGAGGTGGTGGAAGAGAATGCATGGGTGACTTATCGCGACAACGAGAGTATAGTGACACTACGCGGCGTTGATGACAGATATGCGGCTATCTCGGGGCTCGATACGATGATATACGACGGGTCGTATGTTCTGAGTGAGGGTGGCCTGAATTTCCTTTTGCTGGGTGCCGACCTATATTTCAACTTGGGCATCAACAGCTATTCCAACAGCCCGTTGGCTGTCCATATCCCCAAACGTCGCGGTGGCATAGGCTTGACGATGGAGGACGCTTTCAATACCGACTATGCCTATGTGGCGGGCAACTTCTATGTGCAGCAGGATGTGGATAGCCGCTATGTCGTAGCTCCTATTGATATGGTTCGCGGCCTTTTGGACTATGACGCCGATGAGGTGTCGTCGATAGCTGTGGCTCTCAGCGAGGGCACTCCTGTTGGCAGGGTAAAGGATGCGATACAAGCGTTGCTGGGTGACGATTATGCAGTGAAAGATCGGTTTGAACAGCAGCCGCTGTATTACAAGATATTTCGCAGCGAGCGTCTCGGCGTGTTCCTCATACTCAGTCTCATTGTGCTCATTGCCACACTGAATCTGGTGGCCTCTCTCTCGCTGCTTATTATCGACAAGCGCAAAGATGTGGCCACGCTGAAGAGTATGGGTATGGAGGATCGTGATATACGACGTGTGTTTTTTGATGAAGGCTTGATTATAGGACTCGTGGGTGCTGTGTGCGGATTGGTAGTGGGTTTTGTGATCTGTTGGCTCCAACAACGTTACGGTTTGGTCAAGATGGGGTCGGACAATCTTATTGTGAATGCCTTCCCTGTGGCGATGCGGGTGCAGGACTTTGGGGCTACATTCCTGCTGGTGGCTTTGCTGGCTACGTTGTCGGTGCTGTTTACTGTGCGCAGGGCCAAGATAGGCGATAGAGCTAAGTAGTAGGGCGACGGCCTCGAAAGAGTAGGGGCGGTCTGCTTTATTGTCATTTGTAGATTTTAATAATATTCATATTATATATAATGGAACTGAAAGAATCGTTGAAGACCACGGTCTTCGAGAAAAGCGTTTTGAAACAGGAGGTGTATAAATCCACGAAGGATACCTTTGAGATGTTTCGCGGCTGTGCACGTGAGATAATTGAACTCTTCAAAGCTGAAAATGATCGCAGGGGTACCCAGATTGAGTTTGCCTTTGTTGATCGTGGTGACTTTGAATTCGAGATTCGTTTTGCTGGAGACACCTTGATCTTTTATATGCCTACCGATGTGTTTGAGTTCAGTCGCGATCATGCGGTGATGAAAACTCCCTATATACGTGAAGACAGTCGTCGCTCGTACTGCGGTGTGATACGCATCTATAACTTCATCACCGACTCGTTTACCTACGAGCGATACAATGATCTTGGCTATATGATTGGTAGAGTGTTTGTTAATCACGAAAAACACTACTTTATTGAAGGTAAACGTGAACTGGGTATGATGTTTAATAACTTCAATACTTCCTTGATTTCCAACGATTCAGTGCAAAGTATAGTGGAGTCGGCTATCGAGTATGCTGCCAATTTTGATACTTTGACCCCTCCCTATGATGAAAATAAGCTTGTTCCTGCAGGGGCTATGGTTGAACATTCTGAAAAAAAATCGGTGGTCACTGCTAAGCGTTTAGGCTTTAGATTTCAGTCAGATAGCGATTGAGTAATGAACACCGGATTGTGAATTTTGAAAAAAAAATTTGGCCGGTTCAAAAAAAGGTTGTAATTTTGCAACCCGAAAGTCAAAGAGATTATGACTTTTGTAGTCAACGAAAGTTGATTTTGAAGGATGCTCGGTTCGTCTAGCTGGCCCAGGACGTGAGATTTTCATTCTCAAAATCGCGGGTTCGAATCCCGCACCGAGTACTAAAAATAAAAAGAAAGAGTTTAAAGAACATGGCACATCACAGTTCAGCAAAAAAAAGAATTCGCTCTTGCGAAAAAAAGAGAGTTGAGAATAGATATTACGCTAAGACTATGCGCAATGCCCTCCGTGACTTCCGCGCACTCGAAGACAAAGCTGTAGCCACCGAGAAACTCCCTAAGATGGTTTCGATCATCGATAAGTTGGCTAAACGCTCTGTTATCCACAAAAACAAAGCTTCTAATCTCAAATCTAAACTCATGAAGCAAGTAAACGCTATGTAATAATAGCATTGCCGAGATAAAAAAAGTCGACTCTACTAAGAGCCGACTTTTTTTTGTTATGTGATTATCCACAAGGAGGTGTTTTGCTAGAGTGTTTGACGGAATCAAGCGATCACCTGCATGCGGATGATCATTATAAAAAATATTAACGATAAACTATTGAAAACTTATCTGCGTTATAGGGTTATATTAGTCAATAAAGTAGTACTTTTGCAAAGGATATCATAAGAAAAAATACTATGAAGTGTAAGAAAATCGTTGTCTTTGTGTTTGCTATGGTGTTGTCAACACTATTGTGGGCCCAGAAAAATCATATTACCGAGTTCCGTAATCAAGAATTACCCCAGCAGATGTTGGAGTATCTGAATCAGGCAACCAGTGAAAAGGAGAAGAAAGCTGAGAATGAAAAGCTGATGAAGAACTTCTCTCAAGTCTATGGCGAGTGGGATTTGGAGATGCGCGACCGCTATGTGGAGATCTGCAACACTGTTCTCAAGCTCAAGGTGCGTCAGTACCCAGATGTTGTGAATTTTGTAGGTGCCACCATTCTCTGCTGGAACACGACGGCTAAAGAACGTGACAATTTTGACGAGTGGATCAAGTGCATCGAATATATTCAGGGTAGAAATAAGAAGATCAAAGACTTTACCGATTTTATTGACTTCTCGACCGATTTCATTGTGAATCGTAATCTGTATAAGTCGCGTTCGTGTTCGTGGCAGACTCAGAGTGCTTCGTCGTACAGGTTGCGACTGGTGGGACAAGATATTGTGTATTATTTCGACAAGCCCATGGAGGTGTACTATAGCTCGGGCGACGACAATGGTACTATCTATGGTACTACTGGCGAATACTACTATTTCGACAATAAGTGGAATGGTAAAGGCGGCCGCCTCAACTGGGACCGTACGGGTATTCCTGCCACTGCCTGCTGGGCAGAACTGAACCGTTATGAGGCTGTAACCAAGTTCCCGAAGTTTATTGCCGATTCGGTGAAGTTTACCAACTCTAATTATTTCTCTACCCCTATCTACGGTAGGGTGGAAGAGGCCCTCAGTGCTAAATTGGAACCTGAGAAATATAGTTTCCCTAAATTCCGTAGTTATCAGCGTGACTTTAAGCTCAAGGATATTCTACCCGGTGTGGATTATAGTGGTAGTTTCATGATGAACGGTGCTAAGTTCATCACCAGCGATGCTAAAAATCCCGCCACCCTTATCTTCTATCGCGAAGGCAGCCCCTTTGTTACTGCACAGAGTACCAAATTCACCATTACTGCTAGCAAAGTGATGAGCGAGAACGCCAGTGTGAAGATCTATATCGAAGGCGACTCAATTACCAACAATGGTATCACCGTTCGATACAACAGTGCCGACAAGCAGGTGATACTCCTCAACAGCAGCAAGCGTAACTATTATAGCCCTTACCGCAATACCTATCATAATCTCGATATGTATTGCGAGCAGATAGTGTGGAAGATGAACGATAATGTGCTGGATATGTCTATGCTCGGACAGAGTGGCGATCAGACTTTCGCTACCTTCGAGTCTCGCAATTTTTATAGTGTAACCAAGTTCCGCCAGATTCAAGGTATAGACCAGGTCAACCCTATCATGCGTATGTATAAATATATGAAAGATCGCGGTATGACTTATGACTTCTTCATCGACGAGTTTGCTCAACACATTCATATGGACATTAACCAGGCTAAGCTCATGGTCCACAATCTTGCAGGTTCGGGTCTTGTGTCGTTTAACGAAACCGAAGGTAAAGTGTATGTGCAGGATAAACTTGTTGATTATGCCCAAGCCTATAGCAAAGCCATCGGCAAAGACTACGATGCCCTCTCCTTTGAGAGCGATACCCGCGGCAGCAATGCCCAGATAGATCTCTCGAACCAGGCATTGCGTATGCATGGTGTTGAGAAGTTTGTGCTGAGCGATAGCCAGAAGGTGGTTATATTCCCACGTAAGGGCGAACTGGAGGTTCGCAAAAACCGTGATATCCTTTTTTCGGGTACTATCAATGCTGGCCGTTTTGTGGTGCATGTGACGGATGCTACCTTCAACTACAATCAGTTTAATCTGGATCTGCCTGTTATCGACTCTATGTTCTTCTACGTTACCAAGTTCAATAATCCCGAAGAAGAACATATTGTTTATACTCCTCTCTATCATCTGGTGGGTAACATCCAGATTGACCGTCCTGACAATCACAACGGACTTAAGAAAACGAAAGAGTACCCCATATTCAATAGCAAGGAGGATTGCTTTGTGTATTACGACCGCAAAGACATTTACAACGGTACCTATGATCGTAACCGTTTTTACTATACCATTCACCCCTTCACTGTGAAAGATATGGATGGCTTTAAGACGGATAGTCTCAGCTTTAACGGCGAGCTCAACTCGGCTGGCATCTTCCCCACTATCACCGAGCCGCTCAAGGTGCAGCGCGACTACTCTCTAGGTTTTCGCATCAAGACTCCTCGTGGTGGCTATCCTGCCTATGGCGGAAAAGGACACTATACTAGTCTCATCGACCTTAGCTACCAGGGCTTGCGGGCACAAGGAACCCTCACTTATCTCAGCGCTACTGTGCAGTCCAAAGAGATGGTCTTCATGCCCGACTCTATGATGTCAACATCCGACACCTTCTTTGTGAAACAGGATGCTACATTCCCCGAGATTCTCAACGGCCGCTGCAAACAGCATTGGTTCCCCTATGAGGATTCTATGCGTGTGGATCAGCTTGCCAAAGGGGCTTCATTCAAGATGTATCAGAAGGCGGCCCTCCTCTCTGGTTCGGTGGTGCTCCGTCCGCAATACTGTTCGGGTAAGGGCAGTGTCACCATCAACGAAGGCACCGTCGAGAGTCAGTATTTCACTTTCCAACCTCGTCACCAACGTGCCAACGTGAGCACATTTACGCTGCGTAGCGATATTTACAACAACGTAGCCTTCTTTGCTCAAGACATGAAGAGTATGGTGGATTATGACAAACGTTATGCCGAGTTTACTTCCAACCGTGAGAATGACCGCACTCTTCTGCCTTTGCTTCAATATGCAGCCTACGTAAACCGCTTCACTTGGCAGATCGACAAGAAGCAGCTCGACCTTCAGAATACCAATAGCCTTGCCAGCGGCGGTATGGAAGGCCTTAACATCCGTGAACGCTTCCGCCATACCGAGCAACCTGGTGCACGCTTTGTCTCGACAGATCCTACTAAAGATAGTTTGCAGTTCCACAGCATCAATGGCTCCTATCTTTACAATGCAGGCCAGCTGTCGTGCAAGCAGGTGTTCCTTGTTAATAGCGCCGATGCAGTCATCGCTCCCGGTGGCGACAGCCTCCATATCCGTCAGGGTGGCAATATCGACTTGATCAAGAATGCCAGCCTTCTTGCCAGCCGTTCTTCCCAGTATCATGTGATCTACAATGCCGACATCCTTTTGGAAGGTGGTCAGAAATACAGCGGCAAAGGCTATATCGACTATATTGATGAAGACGACAAACGTCAGAAGATCTTCCTTACGGATGTTGCTCCTGTAAATGGTCGCACTATTGGCAACGGATTCATATCCGACAGCGCCAACTTCACCCTCAACCGTGCCTTCGGCTTTGCAGGAAAGGTGCGTGTGGAGGCCGACAATGCTAACTATTACTTCGATGGTGGTGTGCGACTGCTGCACAATTGTGCTCCTGCTGACCAGCTGGGTCTCCTTGCTTATGCCAGCTACCTCGACCCCAAGAATATTCGAGTGCCTGTGCCTGAGATCCCTACCGACTGGAAAGGTAACCGTATCACGGCTTCCATCCTCTTCGACCGTGCCTCTATGGAGCCTCGTCCAGCGTTCCTTACCAACGAGCGTGCTGCCGACAATGAGCTAATGGGTGCCCACGGCTTCCTCTTCTTCAACAGCGACAGCTCGACTTATATCATCGCTTCCGATGCCAAACTGAATGATCCTGATGGCGTAGTGGAACGCTATCTCACGCTCAATACCACCAACTGTACTATGACAGGTGAAGGTCCCATCAACTTTAATGTTAAGAGCAACTACACTACTTTGAACTGCTACGGTACAGCTCTTCTCGATAGCCGTCATCTTGACCAAAGTGAGATCAACTCTGTGCTGGCCTTCTCCTTCCCCATCGACGACAAGGTGCTTTCTACCCTTGCTCAGCTTATTGCCGATGACCTTCGTCTCTCTCCCTCCAATCCCGACAACGATGTTGTGCGTCGTGCTATGATGTTCTATCAAGGTGCCGATCGCGGTGCAGCCAACTATAGCACTTATGTAAGCACCGGATTCTATGAGCGTATCCCTGCCGAGATGGAGAGCACTATCCTCCTTGAGGGCATCCGCTGGCAATATGCTCCCGGATTGGGATTCTATTATAATGGTATGGCTGGTCTCGCTTCCGTTGGCAAGAAACAGCTCCACCTCAACTGCCGCGTTAAGGCTCAGCTCTATCGTAAAGGGAATGGCCAATATCTCACCCTCTACCTCCAAATTGCTGGCGATCACTGGTACTACTTCAACTACGAGTTCAATAGCCAGGCTATGGTTATCTACAGTAGTGTGGGCGAGTGGGTGGATATGATCAAGGCTCTCACTCCCGAAAAACGTAGCTATAGTAAAGGCGGCGATGTTGGAAAGTACCACTACCGTATCGGCACTAGTCGAGTGGAGGTGCCCAACTTCCTTCTCCGCATCGAAGGCAATGCCAACCAGCAAGCCGAGGAAGAGAACTCCGACGATGTGATCCCTGCCGATGACGATGAGGATTAAACCTTCTGCTAATTATCAACCCCCAAACATATATTATTATGGCATACAAAATTGAACAGATCGAAGGCGTAGGTGAAGTCTATGCTGCCAAACTTAATGAAGCTGGTATTAAAACCACAGAAGACCTTCTTGCCCATTGTGCAAAGAAATCGGGACGCAAGGGTCTTGCCGACACCACTGGCATCAGCGAGAAACTCATCCTCAGATGGACCAATCATGCCGACCTTTTCCGCATTAATGGTGTGGCTGGCCAGTTCGCCGAGCTCCTCGAAGCTGCTGGCGTTGATACCGTCAAAGAGTTCCGTCATCGCGTAGCCGAAAATCTTCAGCCCAAGATGGAGGAAGTAAACGCACAGAAGAATCTCTGCAACCGCGTGCCTTCTGTTAAAGAACTTGAGAAGATGATAGCCCAGGCCAAAGAGCTCGAACCCATCATCGAGTACTAACCTATTGGGAGAACCGAAGATGGGTTGAACGGTTTTTCTACTTCAACCTTTTTCTTTGGTTTGAAATCATTGTGCCTTTTTTCTGGCTCTTGAAACTTAGAGATATTGAATAGTGGTGTTTCTAGTTGTTGAGCCTTTGAGTAAAAACTCGAAAACAATAAGCCTCGGCACCTTTCATGGGCCGAGGCTTAGTTGTATTATCTTATGATGTTCGTAGGGGTACTTGTATTAGTGGCGGAACATCACCTTTTCACTGTCGAACATCTTGGTCAGTGCCCATACTGCTATCACTGTGTAGGTTACATTGGATGCGATGGTGGTCGCCATTGCGCCTGCAAACACACTGTGGTTGAACACACCTGCCATGCATTGAATGCTGTTATAGAAGGGGATAAGATAGGGCCATATCTGTGTAGGTGTACCGTCGCTCAATAGGGGTGAGAGTCCTACTATCATCATTATCAGCATCAGTGGCGTTACCATGGTGCCAGCGTTTTTCACATCTTTGGCAAAAGCCGAGATGATAGAGATGGCCGACACGATAATAAGCGTAGTACTCAGTATCACGCATAGCAGACTCAGGTAGTCGGCCGTGGTGTAGAGTGATGAAGCCATATCCAAACTCCCCAGATCTTCGCCTGCTATCATCTTGGGCAACGACAGCATAATTCCCAAGAAACTCGACAGTCCACTTAGGAGAGCAAAACATGATAGTGCTATGATTTTGCCGCTGGCCAGTTGGCTTCGTTTCATCGGTGTTACTAAGAGGGTGGCAAGGGTGCCGCGTTCCTTCTCTCCAGCAATAGCCGTCGGTGCCACAGCCATACATCCCGAGAAGAGCAGCATCATGATGAGCATAGGTATTAGTCCGCTTAGGAGATCGCCTAGCGAATCCTCAAAAGACTCTAGGTTATATACCTCGTCGTCTTCGTAGCTGGCATTGATGTCGAATAGGTTGGCACGCTCGTTCTCATAGTTTTCCAGAGCTGAGCATAGCATTGTGTAGGTGGCCTCGGCTTCGGGGCAGCCAGCGTTGTAGTATATCTTCACGTTGGGAGCGGCCAAGCCCGATGCAGGGGTGTAGGTTGCCGTCAGGCTGTCGAAGTTTTCGGGGAACACCATATATACCAAATTGTTGTCCTTGTCGGCAATCTGTTCCAATTCCTTGTCGGCGTTGTGGTCATCCGTATTTATGAGCATGGGCAGATCCTTGATTACAGGATATATGCTCTGTGGCAGGTTATCAATAGCTACCAGCGTAATGCTGTCGGGGTCGGCCTCAAAATGCTTCTGCATAGACGAACCCATGAGGGTATAGATAGCATATATCAGCAAACCGGGCATTATTATCGCAGTGAATACGAGTGACCTGTCGCCAAAGAAACGTTTGAACTCTTTGCCTATGATAGTTAGCATATTATTCTTTTTCATTCCAAACCTCCTTTCGTATTGTCTGTAGTCTCGGTGGCTTTAGCCTCAGTGTATATGTCAAAGAAACGATCCTCTAGGGATTGTCCCTGGCAGATGTTTTCCAATGTGTCGCAGTGGGTAAGGTGTCCGTCGATGATGATGCCCACTCTGTCGCACAGGCGTTCCACCAAGCTGAAGATGTGGGTGGAGAGAATAATAGTCTTGCCTTCGTTTCTCATCTCTTGTAGAAAGTCGGTCACTGTTCGGGCCGTTATCACATCGAGGCCATTCGTAGGCTCATCAAAGATAATGATATCAGGGTTGTGCACTAGCGAGATGACCAGCGATATTTTCTGTTTCATACCAGTGCTTAAGTTGGCTACTTTCACCTCGGCAAACTTGCTGATTCCGAAGCGGTCGAAGAGGGTCTTTTTGCGATTGCGTGCTGTCTCCGTATCCACGCCGTGTAGGTCGCTGAAGAAGTCGTAGAGGTAGTTGGGTGTGAAGAAATCTTCTAATTTTAGTTCGCTGGTAAGGAAACCAATCTTGCTACGAACCTTTTCTGCTTGGCCAACAATGCTGGCACCATCAAGTATGGCGTTTCCACTATCGGGTTTTATCAATGTGGCCAACATTCGTAGTGTCGTAGTCTTGCCTGCGCCGTTAGGACCCAGCAGTCCGAATATCTCGCCTTTGTAGGCATTAAACGAGATGTTGTCCACAGCCTTTTTGGTCCGATTCTGCGTCTGTTCAATCTTCTGTTGTTTAATCGAAAGTTTAAACGTTTTCGACAAACCTTCTACCTGCAGAATGGCTTCGGCCTGTGGTGTTGAGGTAATGGGGTTATCAGTTGTCATAATATATTATTGTAGATTTTCTTTGTTTGAACTATCCTTGTTCTGTGCCTTTTTGGGGTATCGTTTTGCCTTTTTCAAAGCTTCTGCAATGATCCATTCTAGCTGTCCGTTAGAACTGCGATATTCGTCGGCCGCCCATTTTTCAATGGCGTCAAACACATCGGTGTCGATGCGCAAGGCAAACGATTTTTTAGCAGCCATAGTAATGATAAATTTTTTTTTTATGGTGGGTTCTATAAATTCATTTCTTGCGATTTTGAATGGATTAGCTCCACGCTGGCCGTTGACCTCAGTTGTCGAGCAGATAGCTGTACGAAACGAGGGTGCATAGCGGGCTATGCAGTGTTGCGTAAAGCGAGAGAAAAGACTGCTCGCAGGCTTTTCCGAACCAAAGCAACATCTTGTTCCTACAAAACCGAGTGACAACCTTTCGAAAGTCGAGAGCAATATTGAGCTTGCTCGAAGATTGCCGAGGTCAAGAAAGGTCTTCAAAGAAAAGCAGCAAGATGCCGGCAAGACTTCGAAAACGCTGAAAAGATTACTGTTACCCATCATTATTGTTTATTTGTTTAATCGATGAATTTGTAGAATCCACCTTATGTTAGTAGGACTGAAAAATAATGAAGAATAAATAGTTGAGGGGTAGGACTTGGTTCCTGGTGTGTCATAAAAGCCCTACCCGTAAGTTGTTTTCATTAATAGATCGAACCCGTGTTGATTACAGGGCTGGCCGATTCGTCGGCGCAGAGCACAACCAAGAGGTTCGATACCATGGCGGCTTTGCGTTCTTCGTCTAGTTCTACAATCTGGTCTTCGCTTAGTTTTTTCAATGCAAGATCTACCATGCTCACTGCTCCTTCTACAATCTTTTCGCGAGCCGAGATGATGGCGTCGGCTTGTTGGCGTCGCAACATCACGCTGGCGATTTCCTGAGCGTAGGCCAAGTAGTTGATGCGGGCTTCGATCACCTCGATGCCGGCAATCTCCAGATGCTGCATCAATTCTTTCTCTAGATGTTCGTTTATTTCTTCGCCGCCGCTGCGCAGTGTTACCTCTTCCATGTGGTTGTCCATGTTGTCGTAGGCATAGAGTCCTGCCACCTTGCGTAGAGCAGCATCGCTTTGCACTCTTACAAAGTTGTCGTAGCCCTTTAGTGAGGGAGCCTGTCCGTTGTTGTTAGCAGACATCGTGTTGGTCTCGATCTCGAAGGAGGCTTTGTATGTGTCGGTGATTTTCCATACCAGCACCAGTCCGATCATGATAGGATTGCCGTTTTTGTCGTTCACCTTGATGGGGTCCACATCCATGTTGCGAGCACGCAATGATAGTTTGACATTGCCATAGAATGGGTTCACCCAAAAGAATCCGTTTTCACGCAAAGTGCCTTTGTATTTTCCAAAAAAAGTAAACGCCCTAGCCATGTTGGGCTGTACGATAGTCAGACCTCTCAGATGAATAATCCAAATAATAATAAATACACTCGCCAACACGATAGGAATCCATATCATGTTGCTTGCTACCTCTATGCCTTCGGCAATCACGATGGTCATGCAGTCAAGAGTGGCCACCTTCACCACAATCAGTATGAAGGCCACCAGCATAGCGATATTCAGCAGTAGATGGACAAATCCATTGTTCATACCCGACATTTTTTTCGTTTTTTCTTTTGTCTCCATGGTTGTAATTTTTTTATAGTAGTTATTGTTTGTGAAAATCAATGATCTATTAATTGTATCTACTTTTGGTAGAGTGTATATTGTAGTGATATCGTTTTGATATCATAATGCAAAGATATTATCTTTTTTTTTAACGGCCAAATATTTTTTTCGTACTTTTGCAACGCTCAATGATATATTGAAAAGAAAAATAATAAGATATGAACAAAAAATGTTTCCCACTTTTGCTCCTCTTTTTGCTTTCTGCATCCTTGCAAATACATGCACAGCGTTCATTGGATAGTAAAAATTTTGCCGACAGTGTTGATATACTCCACTACGATCTCACCTTTGATATTGACCATCAACAGTCTAATACTCTTTTCGGTGCTGCAGCCGTGAGGTTCCGACTCCTGCAGCATGTTGATAGTCTCGTCCTCGACTTGCAGAGTGCAGTGGTCGATTCTGTGAAATATCAGGGTGCACCGATCTCCTTCAACTATCAGAGCCCCCGACTGGTTCTCTCTGCCGCCGACTTCGGTGTGGCCGATAGTCATAATGTCACCATCTACTACCACACAGGAGGACATGTAGAGTCCTACGGTTTTGGTGGTTTTCATATGGATGGCACTATACACTACAATCTTGGTGTGGCCTTTGAAGACAGCCCTCACAACTACGGCCGTGTACTCTTCCCTTGTCGCGATAATTTTCATGACAAAGCGACCTATTCTATCCACATCACCTCGCCTTCAGGCTGGACCACCCAGTGTTCGGGCCTTCTGGATAGCGCTTGTGTCAATACGGACCTTAGTGAGACTTCTCATTGGACACTCTCGCAGCCCATACCTACCTATCTTGTTGGTGTAGCCACCGCGGCTTTCCATCTTCATCAGTTTGATGTGCATAGTCTCTATGGCACCTATCCTGTTACTGTGGGCTTCCGTACCGAAGACAGCACCCGTGTGGCTACCACTTTCGACATACTTCACCAGGTGGTGCCTATGTACGAACGTTGCTTCGGCCCCTATCGCTGGGGGCGTATAGGCTATGTGGGCACCACTCGTGGTTCTATGGAGCACGCCACAAACATAGCACTCGTTAACCAGTGTATCGCCAACCATGCCTCCGAGCCTTGTCAATCTACCACCATCCATGAACTCGGTCATGCTTGGTTCGGCAACCTCGTCACCTGTGCCACGGCCGATGAGATGTGGTTCAATGAAGGCGGTGCCACCTTCACGTCCGAAGTGGGTATGGAAGCACTCTATGGTCGTGACTACGCCAACGATTTCTTCCAGACCAACCTCGACAATGTGATCCTCAAGGCCCACATCAACGATGGCGACTATACCGCACTCCAGGGGCAGACACACGAGAATGTCTATGGCACTACAACATACGATAAAGGTGGTCTTGTTTGGCACTCGCTTCGCGGGTACCTTGGCGATAGCCTCTTCTATCATGCGGTCACCACACTGTTTGACCGCAATGCTTTCGGATCCCTCTCTGCCACTGCCATCCGCGACAGCCTCTCCCTCTATAGCGGTACCGACCTTACCGATTTCTTCGATTTCCATGTGTTCGGTCCAGGCTTTCAGGATTTTACCATCGATTCTATCGTCTCGCAGCCTGCGGGCAGCGGCTTCCAAGTGGCACTTTCCATGCGTCAGCGTCTAAGCCACGCACCCGCCTATGCCAACTCCAACCGTATTCCCGTCACCTTCATCGGTGCCAATAATCAGCGTGTCCATCAGCTCGTAACCTTTGATGGTGCTGCCACTCAACAGTCGTTCCAGCTCCCCTTCGAGCCTGTGGTAGCCATGGTAGATTTCGACCGTACCTTCGCCAATGCCTGCTCCAACGCCGAGCTGCTTTATACAGCCAAAGGCACACAGGAAGAGGTTACTACCCATTTCCGTGGTGCTGTCACCAAGCTTTCCGACACGGCTCGCATCTTCGTAGAACTCCATTATACCGACCCAGACCTCGATGACAATCCGGGCATTGTCCGCACCGCTCATCATTATTGGACACTCCAAGGTCTCTTGCCCGATACTCTTTCGCTTCGCGGATTCTTTGCCTTCGGCCGTCAGGATCATTTCGACGATGACCTCTTTGCCTCTGCTGCCACCCTCGACTCGCTCCGTCTCCTCTACCGTCCCGCACCCGGCCATCCATGGCAGGTGCTCCACGGCACCGTTACCGGTGGCACCTCATCGGGCAGTCTTTCCCTCAGTGGCACTAAAATGGGTCAATACACCCTTGCCGTTGTAGCAGAAGACTTGCTTTCGGTGTCCGACCCTTCGTCGCCAGGACCCTTGCGTATATACCCCATGCCTTGCAGCGATGGGTTCAGCATCGGTGTGCCTGGCTATCACGGTACTATGAGTGTGCAACTCTTTGACCTAGAAGGACGCCAAGTAGCCTCCTTCACCCACGTGGCTCCTCATGTCAAGCAACACATCAACCTTCCTGCCGGACTCTATATGGTACGCGTGGTAATGGACGATGGCAGCGTGATGCCTATACAAAGAATGGTTGTTGTGAATTTTTAACATTCTCTTTTGCGTCTCTAGGCCTTCGATAAACGATATTGTAGTCAGATAACGAGACATTCGCGTCGTTGCTCTAGTCTTTGCACTCCCTTGTGGTACCCCAACAGTCTGCAGCCGATGCTCACTCCTATCCGACAAATATAAAACTTAAATCTTCACTCATCTAAAAATAAGACATAGCTGTGAACGCCAACGACCCCGATACGACCCTTCTTATAGAACGCTGTTGCCATGGCGACGAATCCAGTCAGCAACAGCTCTATCAGCGTTACAGCCCCATGATTTACGGCTTGTGTCTTCGCTATGCGTCAACCTCTTCCGATGCCGACGACATCTTGGTTGAGACTTTCATCAAGATCTACCGTTCCATTACCTACTATCGCCACACCTCGCCTTTAGAGTCTTGGCTTTCCACCATCGCTATCAACACTGCTATCGATTTCTATCGTAGTCGTAGCCGTCAGCGTGTAGTGTTCAACAGCGATCTCGTGCAAGGAATGGACCGTCCCATCGACGAGAGAGAACAGTTGGACAATGCGGACCTTCTTTGCCGTGCCCTTGATACCCTCAAACCCTTGTCGCGCCTTGTTGTCAACATGATCGCTGTCGATGGCTACAGCTTTGGCGAGGCTGCCCTGAAGCTTCGAAGGCCTTATTCCACCGTTAAGTCCATTTATTACCGGTCTTGCGAAAAACTACGCACTGTCATCAACCAATTAGATAGCGACACTTGAGTCTATTTGACGAGTTCCGTATAAAGTAATTAAAGAAATACAGATAGAATCATTATAAAAGAAGAAGATTGACAATAAAAGAGACCCGAACTTGTCGGATCTCCTACACCAATTAAATAAATCAATAGTCATGAGTCTTAACAACCAAAATATAGAACAGCTTCTTAAAGAACACCTCGCCCAACATACTGGTTGCCCAGAGCCTCAGCTCTGGCAGCGCATACACGATGGGAAACGCCCCCCCGAGCCCTCTCCTTGGCGTTCTCTGCCTGTTGAGATCATAGCTGGTATTATAGGCGTGGGCTTTGTGGTAGGCATGATGCTGTGGTTCTCCCACGACCAGCGTCAGCCCTCGGCCGAAAACCAAATTACACTTGCTACCCAAGCGGCCGATGCTATCCCTGCTATTTCTACACCATCCGAATCCGTTGAGTCTGATGTTGAGTGTTGTCGAACTACTCAGCCCCGGACCGTTGGCTCTGTCGCTGCTCCTGCACACAACCATAGCCAGTTGCAGCCAGCGATTTCTCCTGTGGCAGTACCTGTAGTTGCCAGTGCTGCCCTTTCGTCCTCACCTTCTGTGCCCAACACATCCTCGGAACCTGACGAAGTCGGCAAACCTCATGTAGAGCAGTCTGTAGCGTTGGCCCCAAAGGTGGGCACATCGGCTCCTGCACCTACACCCGAGCCACTTCAGCTCTTCTTCCCTAATGTTATTACCCCCAACGGTGATGGCATCAACGACTATTTTGTTGTCAAAGGAGCCGACGATATCGATGACCTCCAACTCCAGATATTCAACGCACAGCAGCGTCGTGTTTATACCAATAGCCACTACAAAGGCGATTTTTCAGGGGCCGACCTTCCCGCTGGAACCTATTTCTTCGTGGCTCGTATAGCCAGTCGAGACTATATCCATCGTGGTTCTCTCGTCATTGTGAAGTAGCCAGACCACCGCGTTGCTGTTCTTTGCTGTGCTCTATATATGTTGAATGTAATAGTGCCAAGGCCCCTCTTCGAGGGGCTTTCCTTTTTTATATCATTGTCGTTGTATATCTAGAATTGGATGTTTGGCCACCAAGTACAGTTGCCATATATTATGGTATTTCCTCTCTCGTTCCCCCTTCTATTGAAAGATGACTGTATTTGTCATACTAAGCTAGAACATTTCACCCGAACTATGGTCGGCGATTGAAGTGGAGCCAGGGTCAGTGACTGAAATGGAGCTGACTTATTTTTTCATTATCACTTAATTCGACAAATGCACTAGCAGAATGGTTCGATCGTATCATTAATTACTCTTCACTTGATGCGACAATTAATAGTGATGGCCTTAGCATAATGCTGTGTTAGCGTCAGCATAATGCTATGTTAGCTGTTGTAGCTATGCTCCTATAGATACTTTGCAGCATGAAATGATGGTATCATGGCTTGAAATGATCATATCATGGCATGATACCATCATTTCATGCCATGATATCATGAACTGTTGTTAGAGGGTATGTATGTTATACAGGTAGTCCGGTGCTTTGCTTGTGTAGGCGAAACAAACAAAAGTAATGTTGTTGGAGGTATTCGATATGGGGTGGCAATATGTGAGACTTGGTCGATTCACGATTAAGTCTATTTTGTGACGAACGGGAGTAATGTGGCAGTTGTAAAGTCGGATTACTCAAATTAACAGACATTTAGTATCATCACTTACAAGGGTGATAAGGTGTTTATTCCTTCAAGTGGGAGTCGATAATGATAGTGACGGGGCCGTCGTTGACGAGTTCTACCTGCATGTCGGCTCCAAAAACGCCGGTAGGTACGGCGTGACCCATGGCTTGCGAGAGTAGATCTACAAAACGGTTGTAGAGGGGAATGGCCGTCTCGGGTCGTGAAGCACGAATGTAGCTGGGTCGATTGCCTTTGCGGGTGGAGGCCATGAGGGTGAACTGGCTGACGACGAGGATGTCAGCACCAGGGACGTCGGTAATAGGTAGGTTCATTATTCCATCGGCATCGTTGAAGATACGCATACGCATCACTTTGCCTATGAGCCATTCGATATCTTGCTCGCTATCGGCATCTTCAATGCCTATGAGTATAAGAAGTCCTTGTTCTATGGATCCTTGTAGAGTCTGCTGAATTGTGACACTGGCTGATTTAACACGTTGGATGACAAGACGCATGATTTCAAATGTTGTTTATTGGTTTATTTTAGTGATCCGTGATGAGTGATCTTTGCTCCGACAAATGTATTTCTTTTAATCGATCTGTGATATGATAAATGTACCTGCTGGGCAGTAATGGCTTATCGCAAATTTTTCGTCCCATTCATCGTTGAATACTATAGTTCAAATCAACAAATCAACAATAATCATCACTCATCATTAATCTCTTTTTCTTCACTCGACTATTGTAAGTTTTGCGAAGCGAAGCATCATCTGCTTTTCTCCATGCTGGTCGAAGTGTACGATGGCTTTGCGTTCGGCTCCGCTTCCTTCGACGCGTAGTACGGTACCGAGGCCGAACTTAGCGTGGCTTACGCGCATGCCTTCTTGTATGGCGTTTATTTCGGCAGGACTGTTGGCGATGGCGGGACCTTTGGGCTGACGTTCTATTTTGCGGAGTTGGGCGTGGTCGGGAATGGTGCGTTTCTTGAAAGGCTCGAGTTTGGCGGGGTCGATGCTGGCAAAGGGCCGTGCAGGCTGTCCTGCTTTAGGGAAGGCACTGCGACGTGCAGGGGCATCGATGTAGCGGTCGTCTATCTCTTCGATAAATCGTGACGGTTCTTGGCACGAGGCGTTGCCGTATTGGTAGCGGGTGAGGGCGTGAGAGAGGTAGAGCTGCTGCTCGGCTCGGGTGACAGCAACGTAGAAGAGGCGGCGCTCTTCTTCCAGTTCCTGTCGGCTGTTGATACTCAGTGCTGAGGGGAAGAGATTCTCTTCCATGCCGGCTACGAAGACGTGAGGGAACTCGAGACCTTTGGCCGCGTGAATGGTCATGAGTGACACTTCATCGGTTGTCTCTTTGTTTTTGTCTTCGGAAGTTAGGAGTAGCACTTGCTGTAGAAAGACATCGAGGGTCTTAGGTGCTTCGGGGGTGGCGTCGATATCAAGATCGGCATCGTTGCCGGGGGTGATGTCATCTTCTTTTTCGCAGAACTCCTGTATGCCATTGAGGAGCTCTTCGATGTTTTCGATGCGGTTGGCATTGTCGGGATCGTCGGTCTCGCGAAGGTAGCGTATGAGTCCTGACGCCATTACTACACGGTGTGCGAGGGTGTAGGCATCAGTATCGAATTGCTGGGCCGAGAACATTTTGATCATGGTGGCAAACTCGTTGATGCGCTGTAGCGTGTTGCTGGCAATGGGGAGCCCAAAGGACTGTATGTTTTCGATGACGGTGAAGATGCTGATGTCGTTGTCGGCTGCGGCAAGGCGTATCTTGTCCAGAGTGGTTTGTCCGATACCGCGGGCAGGCTTGTTGATGATTCTCACGAGGCACTCGTCGTCGTGGTTGTTGACTACGAGGCGGAGGTAGCTGAGTACGTCTTTTACTTCTTCACGTCCGTAGAAGGATATGCCAGAGTAGATATGGTAGGGTACGCTGCGGCGGCGCAGGGCGTCTTCAAGGGCTCGCGATTGGTTGTTGTTGCGGTATAGGATGGCGAACTTGGAGAACGTGAGGTCGTCGCCGAGGTGGGTGTGGAGTATCTGATCGACAATGAGTTGGGCTTCGTCGCGCTCGTCGGCAGCACGGAGGAGTTTGATGAGGTTGCCGGAGGCATTATCGGTCCAGATGTCTTTCTTGATCTGTTCCTTATTGTTGGCTATAATGGAGTTGGCGGCTTTGACTATGACCTGGGTGGAACGATAGTTCTGTTCGAGCTTAAAGAGTCGTGCTTGGGGGTAATCGCGACGGAAGTTGAATATGTTCTGTATGTTGGCTCCGCGGAAGGCGTAGATGCTCTGTGCATCGTCGCCTACTACGCAGATGTTTTGTAAGCGTGCGGCAAGCTTCTTGACTATCAGGTATTGTGCGAAGTTGGTATCTTGGTACTCATCGACGAGGATGTATTGGAATCGGTTCTGGTATTTAAGAAGCACGTCGGGGCAGTCCCTAAGGAGTATGTTGGTGTTGAAAAGGAGGTCGTCGAAGTCCATAGCCATGGCGTTGCGGAGGCGCTGCTGATAGACTTGGTATATGTTGCCGATTTCGGGTTTCCGTGCTGTGCGGTCTTCTGTCTGTATCTCGCTGTTCTGTAAGTAGTTTTCGGCAGAGATAAGGTTACTTTTGGCCATGGAGATTCGGCTGAGAACGTAGCTCTTATTGTAAACTTTGGGATCAAGGTTGCGTTCCTTGATGATGCGTGCTATGGCCGACTTGGAATCGTCGTTGTCGTATATAGTGAAGTTGGGGTTGTAGCCGAGGTGGGTGGCTTCAGAACGAAGTATGCGTGCGAAGATGGAGTGGAAGGTTCCCATCCAGATGTTGCGTGCTTCGGCTCCGACCAACTGGATGATGCGCTCTTTCATCTCTCCGGCGGCTTTATTGGTGAACGTGAGCGCGAGGATGTGGAAGGGATCCACGCCTTGCTCGATGAGATGGGCGATACGGAAAGTTAAGGTGCGAGTCTTGCCTGAGCCTGCTCCGGCTATGATCATGACAGGTCCTTTGATGCATGCTGCGGCTTCGCGTTGGGCTTCATTCAGTTGGTTTAGCAGTTGGCTCATATTGGTGTGTTGATGGTGGTTATTGGGTTTGTTTTTCTTCTTCTGTCTACAGGTTTGGGTTTGTCTCTCTGCAGTTGGCTTTATGCGTATTGTGTCATAAGTCAACTGAATGACAGTGGTTATGTGAGCTTTTCGAGAGTGATGTTTGGGTTGCGTAGGTCGGCAAAGTTCTTCTCCATGCGTGGGCAGAGGCTGAGTCGCAGATCTACTTCGAGGCTGCAATCCATGTCGTATTGTTGATTTTGGGGCACTAGACTATAGTCTTTCAGTATCTTCATGACGGCGTTCATGGAGAGGTAGTCGAACTGAATGCGGTAACGCTGATCAACGGTGCATTCTTTGATACTTGCTTGGCTGAGTGCGTCTCGTGTAGCTTCTTTGTATGCTACAATGAGGCCAGATGTGCCGAGAAGGATACCTCCGAAATATCGTACCACTACGACCAACACGTTGGTGAGACCGGCGGAGAGTATCTGTCCATGGATGGGACGACCAGCGGTGCCTGAGGGTTCGCCGTCGTCGTTTGCACGAAAGGTGTCGCCTTTGGGACCTAGGATGTAAGCGTAGCAGTGGTGACGGGCATCGAAGTATTCTTTCTTGATTTGCTCTACGTGTTGTTTTACATCGGCTTCGTTGCTTACGGGATAGGCAAAGGCGAGGAATTTGCTGCCTTTGTCTTTGTAGAGTCCTTCTGAGGGCTTTTGTAGAGTACGGTAGGTGTCGTCGGCCATGGCGTTAGATATTGCAGGGGGTAAAGGTTCGATAATAATAGTTGACGATGTTGTCTTGGTAGATCTCGCTGCGGTCGGGCTGCGGCGTGATTGTGGGTGCTGGGGTCCCACTGCCGAATCGGACGCTCCCTTGCAGCAGACGAATCTCATCCCAAAGCCCTTGGTCGAGAAAGGCATCGAGAATTTGACGACCTCCTTCAACAATAACGGACTGTATTTTGAACTCGTAGAGATGGTGGAGTACTTCGGTGATGGTGGGTTGATAGAGCGGTGTAATTCCCTCTGGCAGATGACCTTGGGTACGTCCGCTGCGGTCTAATACGAATCGCTGGGGCTGTTGTCCGCTCCACAGGCGCGCGGTGAGCTGCGGATGGTCGTTGAGGAGTGTTTGGCTGCCTACCATAATGGCGGCTTCTTGGGTACGCCATTGGTGAGAGAGCTGTCGAAGAGGACGATTGGTGATCCAATAAGTACCATTGGGGGTGATCTGTCTGTCTATGTCCATGAACCCATCTGCAGTCTGTGCCCATTTTAGGATAACATAGGGTCGCTGTTGCTCCATGAAGGTGAAGAAGCGTCGGTTTAGAAAACGGCCTTCTGCTTCGAGTATATGGGTGTCAACGAGGATCCCTGCCTCTCGGAGTTTTTTGTAGCCACGACCTGCAACGAGGGGATTGGGGTCGTCGTTGCATACTACTACACGACTGGGACGATATGATACGATAAGGTCTGCACATGGGGGGGTGAGTCCGTGATGGCTGCAGGGCTCGAGATTGACATAGAGGGTGCTACCCTCTATGAGGCTGCGGTCAGTACATCGGAGTATGGCGTTGCGTTCGGCGTGATAATCACCGTGGACCTGGTGGTAGCCTTCGCTGACAATCTGACCGTTTTTGACAATAACGCAGCCTACCATGGGGTTGGGTCGAGCCCATCCTAATGCGTTGGCAGCGAGCTGTAG
>JAZUDW010000069.1:0-17466 GCA_045639845.1 Bacteroidales bacterium | reverse complement strand
TGACGGCACGGTACTGGGGGTTGAAGAATAGGCTGCACTGCGGATGGTTTACTACGGCTGCCACCATATCGACTACCTGAGGTGGCAGGGGCTGATGGCGATAGAAGGGGTGCTGCTGCAAGGAGGGCAGCGATGGTGCGCTGCCGATGGTGGCAAGCACATTGTGCACCAGTGTGCCCAAAGCGGCCGAGGTGTGCTGCGGGGCGGCGGCGCTGCCGGCAAGCGCCAGCACCTGCGGCCGTGAGTGGTTGGATATACGGAGACGGTGCTGCCAGGCGGGATAGGCTATGGCGGATACGGGGGTGGAGGCTACGGAGGCCGAGGGGACGGAGGCCACGAGTTTTTCGGTGCCTACCGTGACCGTGAGGCAGGGAATGTCTTCGGCTTCGCCATGGGTGGTTTCTACGGGTATGCCTTTGATATGGCTGCCGGCTTCGGCAAAGAAGGTGTGTATGTGGGCACGAAGGGTGGATGCGGAGGCGGCATCGGAGTCCTGGGGCTCTTTGTAATAATTGAAGATATAGAGCGCATGCTGCGGGCGGGTAAAGGCCACATAGAGGATATTGAGCTCGTCCATATCGTTTTGCAGCTGCTCGTCGGTTATCTCGGCCATAAAATCATTGTCGGCACCGCAATTGGACGACACGATGCTGATGGGGAGGTGCATATCGGCATCGGCCACATCGACCCATATATCGTTCTCCCTGTTTTTGTACGACGGGTTGTAGAATAGGATGATGGGCGATTCGAGGCCTTTGGATTTATGGACGCTCATGAGTCGGATGGCGCTCGAAGAGGCTCCTTTGACCACTATGTGCGGGAGGTTACGGTCGGCCCAAGCTACAAACTCGGCCAGGTCTTGGCGGTGACGCTGTGTGTAGCGATACACCTGGGTGAGGAAGGTGGTGAGGAAGGCATTGTCGATATCGCATAGCTGTGCGGGACGGCGCTGCTGCTGCGCGGGGAGGTGGCGTTCAGGGCTGAAGATGCGGATGAGCTCTTCGCAAAGGTCGATGAGAGGCAAAGCTCGGAGCTGTGCGGTGGGGAAATGGTAGCCCTGCTTGAGAAGATAGCCTTCGAAAGTGTAGTCGGGTTGGGGCTGTATGTAGAGAGCGGATGGATCATGGTCTATCAGTCCCAGATTGAAGAGATGGGCCAGGGCGGTATAGGCATGGAAGGGGGTGGTATCGGAGAGATAGCGCAGGAGGCTTACGAGGAGGGTGACAGCACGGCTGGTGGAGAGGTACAGCGAGTCGGCCGACTGCAGGGGTATGGGGTTGCCGTCGATGGTGCGCTGGTTGAGGTAGGCAATGAGGTCGGCAAGGCTGGAATTTTTGCGGGCCAGGATGGTGATATCGCTGTAGGTGTAGCGCGATGCAGGATCGGTGATGATGCGTTGTATGGTTTGATAGACTTGCTGTTTGAGTGCGGTGTTGTCGTCGCTAAGATATGCTTTGACGAAGCCGTGGTTCGTTTTGCTGGCCGGCTCAGTTGGCTGATTATCGTTGAACTCTTGTTCGAGCTGGTGGTATATGGGGGGGATGTATTTGTTTTGTGAGTATTTGGTATCGACTATCCAACGGAAGAAGGTATTGTTGAAGGAGACTATGTTTTTGAGGGTGCGATGGTTCTTCTTGAGGTCTATGGTTTGGGTGGAGGCCAGCAGCTGGTGGCTATGGGCGGGCAGCTGAGGCTGGGGGCCATGGTATTCGGGATCGCCGAGATTGGCGAGGTCGATAAACTGCTGCACTTTGCCCTGACGGAAACGGTAGATGGCTTGTTTGGCATCGCCTACTATGAGGCACTCAGAGCCATAGGACAGGCATTCGTTGACCAAGGGTATGAGCGCCCCCCACTGCATGACCGAAGTATCTTGAAACTCATCGATCATGATGTGACGGTAGTATGTGCCTATACGTTCGAAGAAGAAGGGTGCGGATTCGTTGCGCACGGTATTGTAGATAATGCGGGTGATCTCGCCGATGGGTAGGCTCTCGTTGTCGCGCGAGTAGTCGGATATTCGAGCGTTGAGTTCGTTGAGAAGGGCCATCTCGAAAAGATGGCTGAGTACTAGTTTGCGAGTATTGTAGGTTTTGATTTTCTGCTGTATCTGCTGGTAGCCATTCACGGCATTGAGAATCACACTGTCGGGTATATCTTTGCCCCAGGGCTTGTCGCCACTGAGCACCTCCATCTGTGGAGTGGTAATCTCGGCTAGGATCTCTCCTTTGGCTACTTTGGAGAAATAGCAGATGGGGCCTCGGTTTCCTTTTCCAACGAGATTGTCTTTCACCTGATAAAGTTCATTGTATATAGACTGGCCCAAGTGTATGATTGCTTGTTTGAGATCAAGGTTGTCGTGGTGCAATTGGGTGTTGATACCGATGAAGTCGGAGAGAGAGAAACTGTGCAGCCGCTTTAATTTCTCGGGAACATCCTCGTGGAAAAGCTGCCCTGCAAGATCGGCAATGCTGCGCTCCACTTGGGCATAGCGTTTGTCGTTGTCCCACTGGCTGTTGACAAAGGCGAGAAGTACTTTGTCGATATCAACGTGGGGGGCCGTACCAAAGCCATTCATAACATCGTCGATGGCATGCTGGATAAGATCGTCGCTGTCTGTATTGGGGGTGAAACCGATGGGGAGATGAAGGTCGTGGGCAAAGGTACGGACTACACGATTCATAAAACTATCGATGGTGCTGATGCTGAGATTGCCATAGTCGTGAAGCACTGCTTTGAACATCACGGATGCCCGGCGCTTGAGCTCCTGGGCAGAAACATGGAGATTGTGGCAAAGCATCTCTGCCATATCGTCTTTTCCTGTAGGATAGTTGATGATACTTTGCAACTCACGAAGGATGCGTTGTTTCATCTCGTTGGTGGCTTTCTTGGTGAAGGTGATGGCCAAGATATGAGTGAATCTGTTTCTCAACTCTGCATCGTGGGGCGTATCGAGCGAGATGGAAAGGAACCGCAATACGAGGTTGAATGTTTTGCCGGAACCTGCAGAGGCTCTATATACATAGAACTTTGGTCTTTCTTCGTGGTTTGTGTTTGAAGGATTCATAACTATTGAACAGTTGAATGTATTGAGAAATCGACACTCTAATGGTTGGCAATCTCCGATGGTGATCTCCTACTGATTGCAGCATAGATCATTGTTCACAAGAATGAACAAATCCGTATATGTCATTATATCATTTTCGAGGTCTAACAACCACACAGTTGGAAACGCCTCGTTCTCCCGCAAAATCGAAACGGCCATTATCGGTGGGGTGGTTAACAAGCCCTCCGTTGGTCCAACCATCCACATAGAGTGTGGTAGAGCCGCCTCCGTCGAGATTGAGCGCATCAGTAGCACCAAGCCACTGAAGTGTGGTGATGAGCTCGGAGAGACTCATACCGGCCGATGGCCGCATGCGGCCATCGACAGTAAAGAGAAGCACTGTGCCATCGGCACGCTGGGCTATGGCTGTGCGATTGTGGCGGTCGGTGACAAAGGTGCGATCGTTTCGCATGGGCATAGGGCGACCATGGTAGATAAGCATGGGTCCGGCCGTCATGAGATTACTGTCGGCAAGTTGGTCTTCAGAGTGACGATTGCTATCGGGAATGAAGAAATAGGGACGTCCATGACGAAGAGCCATAGAGCCATATTGATAGTATTTTCGATTGAGTGTGTCGCTGCCCGGTGTGTTCTCTCCTACCCTCTTGCCATCAATACGGAGATAACAGATGGGGTGATGATTCACCATGCTAAAGAAGGAACCGTTGACGGCGGCTACGGCACCAACTCGTTTGGCATGAAGGCTGGTAGGCGTGCGTCGAGGGGTATAGGTGAACGCTACGTCGTACGCTGCTTGCGGCGGTATCTCGAGTACACAGATATACTGGTTGGCGCCGAAGAGTTCTTGATTCAGGAAGTGTACGCGACGAAGAATGAGCTGATGACTTATGGTATCCACTTGCCAGGGTCCATTGACGAAGCGTACGGAATCGGGATTAACATACTTAGTAGTAACTGCTGCTGAAGTATCACTACCTGCTTTTAGTGCAATCACATCAACCGACAGGGTTTCGGCCGACGTATGCCGACACGAAGCCAGTACTGGTGTACAAAACATAAGTACCCCGACAAATATGCTGCGAAGAAAAAGATTACTATGTTTCATAATTATTATCTTTCCAATACTTTAGGTCAGAGAGGATCAGTATTGGTATTGTTGAACTGTTGAGTTGTTTGGTAATCAGCGAGGCTATTGCTGTTGAATTGTTTATTGGTTGAGCTGTTGAGTTTATTGTCGCTTAACTTCAATTAAACAATAATTCAGTATTGTCCGTTCACTGATCACTCTTTACTAATTCCTCAACGCAACAATCCCCCTCTTCTCTGATCGCTCATCATCACCACTTATGATATTTGCGTCATTCGTTTCATCACATTACCCGCATAAGACTTGGACACAGGGATATCTTCTATGTTGTCGAAGTCCATCTCTGCATACACATTATCTCCATCTTTACGAAGGAGCCTTATCTTATGGAGATTGATGAGAAAGGATCGATGACAACGTATGAGATCGTTGGACAGACATGCATCTTCTATGCCTTTAAGTGTATTTCGAAGCGCGTAACGGGTTAGCCTCCCATGATTTTCATAAACAACAGTAACGTAGTTGCCGGCCGACTCGATATAGTAGATTCTCTGAGAACCTAGAATGAGTTTTACATTACCTTTCTCATCTACAAAACGGATGGACCGAGGGTCGCCACGATCCATACCTTGCTGAAGATCCACAATCCGTGACCGACACGTGGCCAACTCACTTTCAGTGCCCCGCAGTCGAAGAAAAATCCAAAAGAACACATGGGGTATAGATAATAGTAGAAGTCCGTAGAACAGCAACGTTGAGAGTATCTCAAAGTAACCCACATGGAAATAGAGCGACACAAACAGATCTACAAAAAGGCAACAAGTCATAAACTCGGCCAACAGCCAATAGAAATATTGCAACGTTGTGAAGCAATAGTTGCGAGAAAAGAGATACATGATCAGCCTACTCACTAGCATCACCGTGAGCAGTATGGCGCTGATAATTGGCATACATAATGCATGGTGTTCTGCCCATGGTGATGACACTATCTCGGCAACACTGGTGCCAAACAACGGTTTATACACCACCACAAAGAGCAGAACAAAAAGGGGTATTAACACCACCTGCAGCACCAATGTTTTGGGCTTAAGGAAGATGTCGGGCAACTGCATCGCTATTTCCAAGCTACATCACCAGGGTTGACACGCTCACTCTCTTCCACACAGGTACGATTATTGTTGCTGAGACTGCTGCAAGCCGACCCCATGTCGGTATAGGTATCGACCATGGTCATTTGGCTTCCAACCAGTTCGTAGCATACGCAGGTCTTCAAGGTGCAGGAGCCGAAGAGTGCAAGGGCACCGATCAAAGCACAGGTAACAAAAAACTTTTTCATGATATTTGTTTGTTTTCAGATGAATACTCTAATAGATTTTGGGTTAGTGATGATAGAAAAACTTGAGACAATGTTTCATTTTTTTATATATGCTTTAGTTTATCTTGCCGGTTATATGGACCATCTTGCAATCCTGCAAGTGGGGACTTGCAGGCAAAATGCTCTGCACCGTTTATATAACATAAGAAATGTATTGAATAATATCCAAACAGTTTCTAAGAACTAAAACGTGGTTATCTCACTACAGAACAGCCAAGCCTGCTCGCCGGCACTAACATGCCACTGAGGCATAGCACCATAGTTGACAGCCACTATGCGCATATAACGCTTGGTAACACTATGGTTTTGCGACACGTTGATCTCGTAAGTCTTGGCATCGAGCTGATAGTTCCAGTCGATAGCGCCTTCGGCTTGAGCATAAAGTTCTTTAGCAATATTCTTGCGCGAAGCCAAGGGCTCAAAGTTGACGCCATCGTCGCTCACCTCTACGTAGATGTCGGACGGCAGGAATATCCAGGAACGACAATCGCTGAGACAGAAGAGACTCACACCGGAAATGGCGCGGGGCTCCATAAGATCAATGATCACTTCCATGTCGGTCTGCCATCCTTGCCAACCACCTATACGATAGTTCTTTTCGCCACACATACGGTCTATAAGGCCTTCTTCTCCACTGTCGCGATACTGATCGGCAGGTTGGCTCACGTAGGTCAGCTTTTTGTCGGCCACAAAGCGTGTAAGCTGCTGGGTGGTAACAAGGCTACGAAGACTACCTTTGGTAGCATAGGCTTTCACAACAGCATCTGCATCAATAGAGAAAGGTGCGCGATAACACATCCACTCGCCTCCATTGATGGAATAATAGATGCTGTCGGCACAGAGACTGGATAGTGCTATCGTAGTGGTGCCATCGAAACGTTGCTCCCAACGACTGAAGTAGGGCATAGTGCAGAGTTCAGTCTTGGGTGCCCCTTCAATCACATAGGGCACAAAGATATCGCCTTCAAGCTGATGAAGAGCCGACACAGGACTACTACCCATAATGAAATGCAACTGGGCTCCTTCCGACAGATCTTTATAACGAAGGAAAGGCTGGGTTAGAGCCAAGCCTTGCAGTGAAGCTTGTTGAATATAGGCATTGCGAGATCCCTGATGTTCGCAAACAATATCGATCGACTTACCATTTTCGAGGTGAATGGAAGCCTTATTGAACAAAGGACTACCTATCACATATACGCCGCTTCCAGGACACACGGGATAAAAGCCCAACGAACTCATCACATACCAGGCACTCATTTGGCCACAATCCTCATTGCCACAAAGACCGTCGGCCTCAGGACTATAGAGTTCGCCACAGATCTGACGTATCAGTTCTGCCGTCTTATCTTGTTTGCCCAGATAAGCATAGAGGTATGCTGCATGATGAGAAGGCTCATTGCCGTGGGCATATTGGCCTATGAGTCCTGTGATATCGGCTTGATCACGACCTTCTAACACTGCCGTGGTATGGAACAAAGAATCAAGAAACGCCTCCATGGGTGAATTGCCACCTTTCAGTTCAAAATACGATTCCAAGTCGTGCACCACATAGGTGGAATATTGCCAACTGTTGGCTTCTGTGAAATGATTGTTTACTTCTGAAGGTGAGAAAGGTGTTACAAAGCCACCATTGCGACGTGCATGCATGAAGCCATTTTCATCCATAATATTGCTCCACGAATGGCTGCGGCTTGCATACTCGCTAATCACATCATCGAGGTTGGAAACACTATGGGAATCGACTTTAGTGAGCGCCCCTTTCAGCCACGAAGCATAGCGGGCTATACACCAGTCGTCGTATGCGTATTCGAGCGTCTTGGATACAGACTCATTATCTATCTCACTGCTAAGGTAACCAGTATGGGCATAGTCGATATGAGCATCTGTGCGATTAGATGTGGCCACCATGGCTTCAAGCAACAACTGTTTATAAGCATCGTCACAAGCATCGAGGATACCTGCCTGCATGGCTTCGAGGATAACGGGACATGCGTGATAGCCTATCATGCAATGCGTCTCGTGGCTGGAGAGTTCCCACATGGTAAGCTCACCACCTTGTTCATATTGTTTCGCAAAGGTATAAATAAAATCGGCTGTACGCTCACGGTCTATCAGCGTCAGCAATGGATGAAGGGCACGGTAGGTGTCCCAAAGGGAGAACACCGTATATACGTTTCTACCCTTATCGGCCACATGGATACTATCGTCCATACCACGATAACGGCCATCGGCATCACTATACAAATAGGGAGCCGTCATGCAATGATAGAGGGCTGTATAGAAATTCTTCATTGCTTTGCGGTCCTTGGTCTCGACTGTAATCTTACCCAGTTCACTCTCCCATACGGCTTGTGCCTGTTGTTTCGCTTGCATAAACGAGATACCCTTATCAGTACCCAAGTTGCCAACGGCACCCGCTTCATCCACTCCACTTATTGCCACATGGAGTTCATGTTCTTTGCAGTTGGAGGGGAAATAGACCACAGCCTTGCAGTTGTCGCCCTCAATGGCAGTATCGTCCACCACCTTGTCGTCGCAATAAAACACCACACGATCCACATCCTCTCCAAGATCAATAGCGAAGTATAGCTTCTGCTCAGGATTCCACGCTGCGGAGTAACGCCAACCGGTGAGGATTGAACCTTCTTTTCGAATACCGCAAGAAAGCGTCTTATCGCGATGGGTAAGGTCTATGACCACACCCTTCTCGCCACTATAGGGGAAGGTATAACGATGCACAGCTGTACGCCGCGTGGCCGTTAGCTCGGCCAGCACACGGTTCTTATCTAGTATCACACTATAATAACCAGGATGGGCCTCTTCTCTTTGATGAGAGAATGCCGATCGGTAATCGTTACGATAGATCTGAGCCGAATCGGTGAAAGGCATGATAAGCACATCACCATAGTCTTCACAACCCGTTCCACTGAGATGGGTGTGACTGAACCCATAGAGGGTATCGTCACTATAGTGATAACCACTGCAACCATCCCAACCGTTGAGACGAGTATCCGGGCCGGGCTGTATCATACCAAAAGGTACAATAGCTCCTGGATAAGTATGCCCGTGACCATCGGTTCCGACCATAGGGTTCACATAATGTGTAAGGGAATGTTGGCAACCGCCCAGCACTATAGTCCCCAAGAACAATAAAGAAAGTAAAAAACGGTTCATCTTTTTAGATAAATCTATTATAAACATTTTAATAATAGTTCGGTATAAACCACACCTATGGAAACGGACATTCTCCCGCCTCCATAGGTGTAGCCTCTCTCGCTTTTTTGACAAATCCAGAGACGCTATCTCGGCATCTTAAGCAAAGCTGCAGCACCAAGTATGGCCACTTCATTGGCTGCCAAACTTGATACTCGTACCTCTACCGTACCTTGATAAATATTGAGTAGATACTTATTGAATGCTGCACGCAAAGGACGCAACAATGGTTCACCCACCTTGGCCGGACCACCCATCAAGAAGATAGCCTCAGGAGCTGAGAAGGTGACAGAGTTGGCCATGGCCAAACCTAGCCAATCGCCAGTCATCTCGTATGTCTTCAAAGCCAACACATCACCTGCATTGGCAGCATCGCCAATCATCTTGCTCGTTACATCGACATCGGCTACATCTTTCAACGCGCCTGCATACTCGGGAATCTCTTTACGAAGATCGCAGAATGTCTTCACAATACCACGTGCCGAGGTGTATGCCTCTAAGCATCCCTGGCGGCCACAAGAACACTGACGGCCGTGAGGTATGAGTATGTTGTGACCCAACTCGCCAGCGCCACCAGTGCTGCCGTGAACAAGCTTACCATCAACAACCACACCACTACCAACACCTGTGCCAAGTGTAAACATGATAAAATGGTCAAGACCTTTTGCAGCACCATACACCAACTCACCATAGGCAGCAGCATTGGCATCGTTGCTCAGCAATACTGGCACATCCATATATTTATGAATCTCCTCTTCAAAGTTGAGCACACCTTTAATCGTGAGGTTGGGGGCATTATCCACACAGCCTGTATAGAAGTTGCCATTAGGCGCACCAATGCCGATACCCTCTATTGATTCAACTCCATTTTCTGCCATCAAGGCTTTTACACAATCCATGATATCATGAACATAAGGTCCTAGCTCGGTATAACGGCCCGTAGGAAGGTTCTTCCGGGCCATGATTTTTCCATCATTACGAACCAAACCCATATCAGTATTAGTTCCTCCGATATCGATACCTATTGCGAATGTATTGTTCATAGTAAGCGTATTTTTTATTATTATCATCGTAAATAGAGCATTGTTTTACAAAGCAATACCCAAAATTCTACTATCATTATGACGATTCAAAGATACGAAACTTTTCTCAGTTGGTACATCTATATGCATTTTTTTTTGTACTTTTGCACCTCGAAATCAGGCCCAGACATCGGACCGCAAACCTAATATTATACTATGGAGGAAAAACCATTAGAGAAACTCTTTTCTCTCGAGGATATCGACTTCAACCATTTCTGGGGCAACAACGAAAAGACGTTGGACTTCGTACGCATACTCTTTCCAAAATTGAAACTGATAGCGCGAGGTGAGATGCTCAAAGCCATCGGTGCACAGGAAGACATCGATTTCTTCGACCAAAAATTTTCTTCAATGCTCAGTTACTATGAGCGCACTGGTCATCTCAATGAGAATGCAATCATGCAGATCATGGAAAGCGGTGGTTCGAGTCCTGAAGCCGAAACCAACGATGAGATTCTCGTACATGGACGCAACGGTATCCTTGTCAAAGCCAGGACTCCCAACCAGCGCATTTTAGTGAAGGCTATTAAGCAAAACGATATGGTGTTTGCCATAGGACCTGCGGGTACCGGCAAAACATACACGGCTGTAGCTTTGGCCGTCCGCGCTCTAAAAAACAAAGAAGTTCGTCGTATTATACTCACACGTCCAGCAGTAGAAGCAGGAGAAAGTCTCGGATTCCTCCCCGGTGACCTACGCGACAAACTTGACCCCTATCTTCAACCCTTATACGATGCCTTACGCGACATGCTGCCACAGCAGAAACTACAATCATATTTTGAAGACAGCACTATTGAGATAGCCCCTCTCGCCTTTATGCGAGGCCGTACTCTAGACAACGCTTTCGTCATACTCGACGAAGCACAAAACGCCACATCCTCTCAGCTGAAGATGTTTCTAACCCGCATGGGGCGCAACGCAAAATTTGTCATCACAGGCGACGTCACCCAAATAGACCTTCCACGCCACCAGCACTCTGGATTAGTGCAAGCCACAGAACTACTGAGCAATATCGAAGGGATTTCCGTGATACAACTAAATCATAGCGACGTCATTCGCCACAAGCTCGTCACAAAAATCATAGAAGCTTATGGTGATTAAGTGCTGATGAAAAAATCAACTTGGGACAAAATAGTATGACAACTTAATACGCTTTTACTTCACCTTGTTGGCTATATCGACCATTTTGCTACTCTGTAAGTGGGGTCTTGCATGCAAAATGTTCAAAGGGTCGCCGAACATTTTCGTTCTCATCAATATAGTCCCCATACACACTCGTCTCAACTCCAAAAGATCTCAACAATCTTAAGCAAAATCGTACCAACTTATTATTTCATCATCACTGACAAATTATTGATCGTTGCATACCCCCACAAATACCCAACTACACCTGTTCGAACGCTAGCACACTCAATTACATTATTTCATACATGATTACACACCCTAACTGCAAAATAAACCTCGGACTACACGTCGTTGAACGTATGCCCAATGGCTACCATAACATTGAGACTGTTTTCGTACCAATCCCTCTGTCGGACGAATTAGAAATCACACCTGCCTCAGAGTTCAATTTCATCCAAGATGGCCTCACGCTTGATAATCGTCCGGAGGACAATCTCTGTGTAAAAGCATATCGCTTACTAAAAAACACACACCCCGAAGTCGGTAACGTATCTATGCGCCTCAACAAAAAGATTCCCTTTGGTGCAGGGTTAGGTGGTGGTTCGAGTGACGCAGCTTTTTGCCTTACGATGCTCAACAAGCTTTTCAATCTCAATCTTACTATTGAACAACTAGAAAAGTATGCAGGAATGTTGGGTGCCGACTGTCCGTTCTTTGTACGCAACAAAGCTGCATATGCAACAGGTATTGGTGATAGACTGGAGCCCGTTACATTCTCTTTAAACACATACAAATTGGTACTTCTAAAACCTTCTGATGCAGTATCAACCAAAGAAGCATACGGTGGCATCGTTCCCAATTCAGTCAATCGACCCGACTTGAAACAAGCTATCCAATGCCCCATCGAACAATGGAAACAACAAATAGTGAATGATTTTGAAGCCACAGTATTCCCTTTGCATCCAAGAATCTCTTTCTTGAAAGATTATCTTTATCAAAAAGGAGCCTTATATGCATCTATGTCTGGCAGTGGAGCTACTGTTTTCGGAATCTTTCCTACCCAAACTGAAATAGATTTGGACGATATTCCTGAATCCGAGCAACTTATGGTATAATCGGCCCCAATGGTCGATTTACTTATCAATGCATGGAATATGCGAAAATAATACTAATAGATCATAGAGAACACATCTTCTACCATCTTCCGTTCCTCGTCTGCCAACGTTGAAGGGATGGTAGGAGGTACTACATTTGAGGCACCTATTAAGATATTTTTCAATATATCTGAGATCGAAAGACTTAGACTATCTGTAGCCATCTCGACAAATACAATTCGCTGTTTGCTCTCATCAATAGAAAGCGAAAGATCCACCCCACCCCAATCAAACTGAGCAGATTGTTGAGCTTGGAACTGCCGCCAAGAACCAAAACGCCACTCATCACTAGCAAACTCTGTAAATAAATCCTGCACTTCGGACTTCTGAGCAATAGTATCAAACGGAACCTCTACTGCAGTCTCTCCATACACCTGCTCAAAAGATGCAATAAGTCGGGGAACAATATTTTCCGACGACACAGGTGCTAATTCCGAAAGATTAACTACTCTACTATGCACAGACTGCACCCCATGCTTCTGCAGTTTGGCAGGCTTGGGGCGTAGATAACGATGCATATCTTCTATATTACCTTTGATCAGAATAGTTCCATGGTGCAAATACTGAAAACGACCTCTGGAAAAGGCATTACCTGAGAACTTGCGTCCCTGACACAACACATCGTTTCGCCCGCTTAATGATGTCTCTAAGCCATAGGAGATCACTGCACGTTGTATCACTTCAAACTGACGTGACAGATCGTAGAGAGCTTTGGGTACAATGAACGAAAAATTGATGTTGCCATCGTCGTGAAATACAGCACCACCTCCAGTTCGACGTCGCATCAGATATCCGCCTTCCTCCTCCAACAAATCCACATTACATTCAGCAAAGGGATTTTGATTTTGTCCCACCACTACTGTACGATGATTCTTCCAAAGATACATCGTAATAGTATCCGTTTCATTTTGAGAGAGAAGATAATTTTCCACAGCCACATTCAAGTGGGGATTGGTTTGATGGCTTATAACAAGGCGCAGCATTGAAATAATCTAAATAATAAGACAATAATTATCAAAAGGAAATCATCTTAATTGCCCCAACATAGGTTACAATTGGTAAGCAATTAAACTTGAGATTTATATCTTAAACGTGAGAGATATATAGTTGAGACCTTGGCCCAAATGGTATGTACGATGAGCATAATCAAAGATGAAACGTTTGCGATGGAGGCCTACGCCAAAGGAGAACCCACTGAAATTAAGGTTGTTGCTTCCAACCATTTCTTTGGCTTGGCGATAGTTGTAACCAGCACGAAGATAAAAAACCTGATGCATTGAAAATTCCACTCCAAAATTAACATGGCGAAAGGTTTGATCAAAAAGTCTGTGAGGCAGCGACTCTCGAATATAGGTACCTTCATAAGGATCATAAACCCATGTAGGATTGAACGGGTCATTGTAACGAAGGTCCCATTGCTGAAGTTCGGCAAACTGTCCGTAAATTCGAAAAGGAGCGTTGGCAAGTTGGTACGAAAGTGCTAGGGAGATCTCGAACGGGAGCCGCTCTACTATGCCATTAATGGTAGCAAGCTGATTGCCAACGTTTCGCGCCATTAATGTAGCAGAGAACTGTCGATCTGAAGAGACGAATGATCCACATATATCTACCGCAACAGAGAATGAAGTATAGGACTCATACTGTGAGAGAAGAGGTTTAAGGTTCACTCCTACTGAAAAGAGAGAATCAATGTTAAGCCCATATCCGACACCTAACAGATAGTCCCCTACATCGAAACGGCCATGAGCTATTTCAGCCTCATCGTAACAGTCGAACATTCCATAACTATTGAATCTCATTGAGAAAACAAAGTTGCCTGGTAGTTTCTCAAAATGATGTCCATAGGCGATAGATCCGAAACTGGCTCCGGCAAAAAGATTTGTATAATTAAGAGTTAATCGACTATTCACATAGTCTCCCATGAGCGAAGGGTTGTCGATAGCAAGATTGATATCGTTAGTGTAAAGCGACAAATAGTCCATTCCCATAGATGCCGCACGAGAAGATGAGGTGAGGTCAAGTACCTGAAGCGTATTGGTTCCAGCATTCTGTGCCTGGAGATGTACCACTGAATCCATCAAGGTCAGCATGAAAATAAACCATAACAATAGGAAGTGTTTCATTTGCAGCAACGAAGTTGTTGTATTGTTTTCGATAAGAAATAACTGATCTAATAACTATTGATTTTTCAAGCTTCACTTGGCAACATCAATTCCAAACTTCGTGGCCTTCTTTGTCGAGATAACCAGTTTTCATCTTTCCATTCTTGTCACGTATACGTATCATATATTTCCCATTGAGAATCAGAACTTCGTCGTATTTAAATTCAGTAACAAGAAGACCTTGCACATTAATAAAAGCCCATTTACCTTTGCGGCGAACGGCAGCGAAATTAACCGGATAGTGATTTTTGCGATAGTCTATCTCACAAACCACTGCATCATAGACAATGTCGGTAAGATGTTCTCCACTTACACCAACAAACCCCCATTTCCCATTGATAGAAACAGGATACATCCCCCCATTGGTCTCATACATCAAGGCTGTATATTGCGGACGGATTGCCCACTCATTGTTTTTATCTACATAGCCCCATTCTCCGGTCTCGCATCGGCAAGGATAATAAAAAGGATATATCTCCTGTGCCATAAGCGTGCTGGAGATCAAAAGAAACAATGGGAGCAGAAACCTATTCATAACGGCCATTTTTTATGCTTAGGACAAGGTTCAAAAAGAGGAAGAAGAGGAGCAACAAACATATAGTTTATCAGCTCCTCTTTATTCTAAAGGGTGATTAGTGTTTCTTATTGCGTTCGTGACGCATCAAATGGCTGGGTTCAAGAGCCATGCGATCAGTCTCTAAAAGAGAGGCTACACCCTCATCAATGCGACGTTTAGCCTCACAGGCCTCACAATGGCATTCCTCATGATATTCACGAGGTTCAGTATAGGTGGTGATAACACCTTCAAAGTTTCGAAGAATAACTTTGTTGGGGCTCTGAGAAATCACATAGTTGGGCATAACAGGAGTCTTTCCACCACCACCAGGAGCATCAACCACAAAGGTAGGAACGGCATAACCAGAGGTATGTCCACGAAGAGCTTCGATAATCTCGATACCTTTGGATACAGGAGTACGGAAGTGTTCCAAACCCATAGAGAGGTCACACTGATAAATATAGTAAGGACGAACACGATTTTTCACCAAATTGTGCATCAGGTTCTTCATCACATGAACACAGTCATTCACGCCACGAAGCAAAACAGTCTGATTGCCGAGAGGAATACCGGCATTAGCCAAACGAGCAAGAGCTTCGCGAGATTCTGGGGTGAACTCGTTGGGGTGATTGAAGTGAGTATTAAGCCAAATGGGATGATATTTCTTGAGCATATTTACGAGGTCGTCGGTGATACGCTGAGGACAAACCACAGGGGTGCGGCTGCCAATACGTACGATCTCAACATGTTCGATTTTACGGAGACGAGAGATAATATATTCCAGTTTCTCATCGCTTACCATGAGGGCATCGCCACCAGAGAGGAGGACATCGCGTACAGAGGGAGTTCTCTCAATATATTCGATGCACTTCTCGATACGCTCGCTAGGCGACTCATCATCTTTCTGACCAGCAAAACGACGACGAGTACAATGACGGCAATACATAGAGCACATATCGGTGATAAGGAAGAGAACACGGTCGGGATAACGATGAGTAAGGCCGGGGACAGGAGAGTCTTCGTCTTCATGTAGAGGATCCAAAAGATCGGCAGGACTCTGGATTGTCTCAAGGCCGGTAGGAATAGCCTGACGACGGATAGGATCATAAGGATCGTTGGGGTCGATGAGGCTCAAATAGTAGGGGGTAATAGACATACGGAGAGTCTTCAGACTCTGACGAACGCCATCCTGCTCAGCCTCGGAGAGGTTGAAATACTTATTGAGCTCTTCGAGAGTCTCAACGCGATGTTTCACTTGCCATTTCCAATCGTTCCACTCTGCATCGGTTACATTGGGGAACAGTTCTTTTCTACGATTAACTTGCATTATATAATAAGTTAAGTAAGTGACTTTGACTGATAAATTATGAAATGTAGAGACAGCCTAAAGATAGGGATCCGTCTCTACATTTTGTATAAAGCCGCATCACAAAGACACAGCCTCGACGCTAACGGTAATTATGCGTAAAGTTCCTCAAAGATTTTGCGGAGTTCGGGACTCTCACGGAGCTCCTGGAGAGTAAACTCAGCGTGACCCTTGGTGTAACCGTTGCCCATGATCATGTTCACGTCAGAGCCGATACCTTCAGCACCGAGAGAAGCCTTGGTGAAGCTGGTTGCCATTGAGAAGAAGTAAACAGTACCATCGTCTTTGGTACAAAGAACAGCAGTCATTTCCTGATCGGGAACGTTAACGCAGTTGATAGTAACGTCAGCCATCTTGCCATCGGTGAGTTTTTCGATGAGTTCGTAAACCTGTACGGGGGTCATTCCAGCTACGCTCTCTACAACATCGCAGAAACCAAGGTCTTTGATACGCTGGGTAGAACGCTGGCTGTTGGTGAGACCGATAACCTTACCGGTAACGCCCACACGCTTTTTAGCTTCATAGCAGCAGAGCATACCGCTCTTTCCACCAGCACCCATAATCACTACATTCTGGCCATACTGGCAGAGTTTAGCGGTCTGAGCAGGAGCACCAGCAACATCGAGAGCGCTAAGTGCAAGTTTCTCGGGCATATCGGTAGGAATCTTGGCATAGATACCACTCTCGAAGAGGATAGCTTTACCTTTGATGTCAACCTGATCAATCTCAGGACGAATCTCAAGAATCTCGTCGATACGAAGAGGAGTAAGGGAAAGACTAACGAGGGTAGCGATGCGGTCACCTTCTTTGAGGTCGATTTTGCCTTTCAAAGCATCACCGATTTTCTCAACCTTGCCAAGGAGCATACCACCAGAACCGGTACGACGGTTACGATGTTTACCCTGGAGTTCAACATTGAGGAGCATCTCTTTCTTAACCTCTTCCATAATTTTCACTTCGCTTGCACCAGCACCAGCCTGCTCTTTTGCATAGTTGTGGATATCGGTGAAGGAAGCAGAGTCAATATTCAAAGTCTGTACATCGATCAAGATCTCATTGTCGAAGATCTCATCCATATTGTTGTCAAGCTTGTTAGCTGGCTGGGGAAGAACGCCCTTAGGTTCGATGACGCGGTGAGTACCGTACTTATTACCTTTTTTCTGCATAAGAATAAATATTTTATTATTGATTTTTAATTATTTGTTTACAATAGATTTTACAAAATTGAAATACAAAAATAGTAATAATTATTAATATAGCAAATTTTTTCTATATTGTT
>JAZUDW010000068.1:0-29072 GCA_045639845.1 Bacteroidales bacterium | reverse complement strand
TCGATGGACTGGATGCCCAACATAGACAGCGTGGCGTGGTTGTTCGACAAGGTGTGGCCAAAGATAAGACAGCGCACACCTCAGGCACGGCTGTATCTGGCCGGAAGGGGTATGCCCCAACAGATCATAGACAGAGCCTCGGACCAGGTGACCATAGAAGGCGAAGTGCCCGACGCCGCCCAATATGCTGCCAGCAAGCAGATCAACATAGTGCCACTGCGATCGGGCAGCGGCATCAGGGTGAAGATACTGGAGGCTATGGCCATGGGCAAGACGGTGATAGCCACCACTGTGGGAGCTGCCGGCATAGAATATGCCGATGGCAAGAACATCATCATTGCCGACACACCCGAACAGATAGCCCTGGCTGTGGAACACTGCTTGGCCGACCCCGCTTGGTGCTACACCATAGGCGACAACGCCCGCCAGCTGATAGAGCAACGATACACGCCCGATGTGCTGATGCAACGATTGGAAACACTCTACGATCGGATATGCTCCCGCACAGAGGAGTAGTACAATAAAAAGGGGGCTGGTTGCGTTATCGTGTTATATTGACAAAGTGTGATCGGACCAATACAATCACCGTATTGCCGACCACTGAAAAAATTAATGTTGAACCAAATACAAAACGAACTCAATATGCGAAAATCTATTGTACTCTCCCTCCTCCTTGTGATGGCCACCTCTGTGATGGCCCAGATAAAGATTCCCGGCACCAATGTGCAGTTCGAATTTCCCAACGGCGGATGGAAATACCTGCAGACCACTACGGTAGATCAGAACACCACGGTGTATCTCTATGCCTATTCTGCCCAGAATGTGGTGGACGAGATGGGCGACACCATACTGCCCCACCTGCGCATCTACGTGAGAAAAAACTATACCAAGTCGGTATATGACCTCTCGTACGAACGCTTTGAGATGCAACCCTACCAGACACTGAGCGACTTTACCGTTGCCTCCATAGGCGGATCGCTGGGACTGATAGGCGCCTACACCAATATGATCGACAACAAATCGTACGAGTTTCGCATGGCGTTGCTGAAAGATCACAACACTGCTATCGAGTTCCGCACCGAGACCACACTCGACACTTTCGACGACTTCGACAAGGCGTTTCAAGACATCATCGCAACCCTTAAGATAACCAAATAAACACCCCCTTCGTCGCATGAAAAGACTGCTGATACTCTTTTGGCTGCTGCTGGGCTGCACAGCTGCATTTGCACAGAAAGAGATCTCCTCTGCCGAGATACAAAGTCAATACACCAAGCTCTACAAGAACTTCCAGAAGAATCCCAACAATGTGGAGGCCATGGTGGATTTGGCCGAGTTTTACATGATACCTGGCAACCCCATGGGCAGCTTCACACTGGCCATGGACTATATCTGCAAGGCCGAGACTCGCTATGTAGCTATGGTAGAGGACCAAGGATCGTATCGCGATGTAGCCAAACTGATCAAGAAGAAAATCACCGTGGCCTCTGTGCGACAGATGAAACACAACATCATCGACTCCACGGCACGCTATCTGCGTTCGCTACCCGACACCATGGTGCTGCCGGCATCGGAGCTCGACAATCTGGCCAAGGCCTTCGGCAACTACAGCATGATTACCCGCCACATTGAGCATCAGCGTCTGCAAGGTGCCTTCAATGAGGCCCGTAGAACGGGTACGCTCCAGTCGCTCAACGCCTTTGCCAACAAATATCCCAATACCGACGAGGCCGAGAATGCCCACAAGGAGATGGTGGAGATGGCCCGCGCACTCTGTGCCGAAGCTCAATGGGAGAGCGAGGTGGACGCTATAGTGGAGCCCTATCTCAACATCGAAGGCATGAGCCGCATGGCCTACAAGCGCAAGAGCACCCTGGCTTTTGCCCAAGCCTGCCAGATACACACCATCGAGGCCTACGAAGATTACCTGAAGCGTTACCCCTCGGGCGATGAATACGAGGATGTGCTCGACAAGATGGAGAGCCTTTTGCAGATCGAATACAATCAGCTGACGCAACCTGCCGACTTTGCCCACTTTGCCCAACAGCACCGAGAGAGCCCCTTGGCCGACCAGGCTATAGCCCAGCTCCGCAAACGAATAATGGATAATCACGACATCACTGCCACCCGCATATTCCTGCGTCATTTCCCTCTCGAAGAGGGCTACGACGACATACTGCGCCTCTACTACGAGTGGCATCTTGAGGAGGGCAACGCCAACCCTATCATTTGCTTCCGCGAAGAGATGCCTACATTCCCCTACATGCCCGCCCTGGAAGAAGACCTACGCAAGGCTCTGCGCAAAGACTCCGTAAACCTCATGCCCCGCTTCCAGGAATCGCTGTTTGGTCAATATACGCAATACATCTACCGGCTCACAGGCCGCAAGGTGTCTTTCGTGGCTCTGCAACGTACCTTGCAGCAGCTCATAGCCCAGCAGAAATGGGCCGGCGTAATCGAACGCATGAATAAGTTCGACATCAGCTTTGAGAACGACTGCGTGGAGGAATGCAACGAACTCAGATCTATAGTGCAGGCCCCGGCCGACAAGAAGAAGGTGCTCTCGCTCGAAGTGGCTCCAGCCTACCAAATGAGCAATGCTCAGACCACCAGTGGCGGCAAGATAATGTACTACAACAAGATTGAAGGCAATGTCTCGGTGATAAGCATGGCACAACACACCGTGGGAAAGAAATATAAATGGCAGAATATCGGCGATGTGCAATTCACCAATGCACAAAACAACGGCCAACTCGTATTCTTCAACCTTTTTGACCGCGGTACCAAGATGTTGCTTTCACAAAACAACACGATATGCATAGCCACCGCTGTAGGCGACAAATGGCAGATTAGCGAGATGCCCGACTATCCTGTCAATACCGACTACAACGACTACGATGCTTTCATGCTGCCCGACGGATCGGGTATGCTCCTGGCCAGCGACCGGCCTGGTGGATTTAACCTGCAACAGTCTCGGGCCTATTTCCACGGCGACACCGCCCTGGCTTCCGACATATATTTTATTCCCCGCACCAACATGGGCTGGGGCGAAGCCATTAATCTGGGTCGCAACGTGAACAGCCCCTATTGCGAACACAGCCCTGTGCTCAGCAGCGACTTGAAGACACTCTATTTTATCACCGACGGCCGTGGCGGCTTGGGCTACGGCGACATCTATGTTGCCACCCGCACCGACATCAACGACTGGCAGAGCTGGTCCACCCCTGTCAACTATGGCAAGGAGACCAACACGGGCTTCGACGAGCTATCCGTCCGTCTGTCGGACGACGAAAAAAGCCTCACCGTTATCTCCAACAGTGCTGGCAAATACAACTGCTACAGCGTTGCCTCGTCGCATAAAGCCAGTAGCGCTTCGACCAACATCACCATCACGCCCAACGGCAACGACATGAAGTGCGTGATGATCGACCTCTCTTCGCAAAACATCGTAGCTGAGCAGAAAGTATTCTCTCGCAAAGCCCTGAAAACTCAGATGCACCGCGAGAAGAGCTATGTGGTGCTCGCCACCAGTGCCGACCACATGTACGTGCCCTCGGCCATCATCAGCCCCAAAGAGGAGCCAACCACCGACATCAGCCTTCGCGCATTCTCGTTGAACGACCTGCAACATATCGACATCGCAATACCCATGTACGGCATGATTTTCTCTAACAACAGTCAGCAACTCAAGCCCAGTGCCACCATAGAGCTGCAACAGCTTGCGGCTTTCATGGCTTCCAATCCCAAAGCCGTTGTGGAGTTTGAGATCAATGTACCCGGCGACGACGAGGCCCATTGTTTCAACTTAGGCAAATCGCGTGGTCAGCAAATCAAAGACTACTTGATTCTCTCTGGCATGGACTTGAACCGTATCATCATATCCAACTACGGCAACGTAAACTACGGTAACTCCATACCGCCTAGCGAAGTACTGATACGAATCAGATAGTTGGGGGGCAGTGATTGGTGATGAGTAATCGATGGTCTATGATCTGTGATGATGCAAAACAATGGAGCTGATTGCAGCTCACTCTTCACTAAAATAAACACTTATTAACATTCATCTGCTCATTACTTTTTGCAACATGAGCCTTCTATACTATTTTTTCTTTGTACTTTTGTAAACAACAAAGAGTATTTTTATAGCCGTGGAACAGCATAGAACTATCTCATATTTAGGACATTCCATCCACTATAGGGATGAAGGACGCGAGCACCCAAAAACGCTTGTGATACTCCATGGCTTCCTCCAAAGTCAAGACACTTGGAGCTCTTACACGCTCTCTTACATGCGCCACATGCGTGTGGTTGCCATCGATTTGCCTGGCCACGGCTACAGCGACACCTTCGACGAGGTGCACACGATGGATCTGATGGCCGACTGCGTGAAAGCCGTGCTCGACGAACTAGGCATTGAGCAGTGTGTGCTTCTGGGCCACTCACTTGGCGGCTATGTGGCATTGGCATTCGCCGACCGCTACCCCTACTACCTGAGAGGTCTGTGCCTGATGCACTCTCACGCTCTCAACGACTCCGACGCCATGAGAGACTATCGGGAGAAGGTGTGCGACCTCGTTGTCACCAATCGTGCTGGCTACATTCTAGGGTTTATCCCCGAGCTGTTTGACGAACACAGCAAACAACAGCTCGAGCAAGACATCAAAGATCTCTCCGACCAGTGCCTCGAAACCAAGACCGAAGGCATACTTGCCGCTCAGCGGGGTATGGCAGCACGCCCATCGAGAGTAGAGACGTTGGAAAAGATTGAAGTGCCCGTGCTCTTCGTATATGGCAAGAACGACAAACGTATCCCCATCGAAGTAGGCCTCACCCAGGCACTCCTGCCCCACTATTCCGAAGTGATGATACTGGATCATGTGGGCCACATGGCCTTCCTTGAAGAACGCGACTACGTGAAACTGCGATTGAGAAATTTCGTCGATACCTGCTACTTCTAATCCCCCGACTGCCTTTCTTTTTACTTTTTGTATCTTTTTTCACAAAGAAACAATAGGTCTATTAAAATATGATTAAATATATTAAATGTATGGTGCTGCTCATGGCTGCGTTGGTGGCCATGCCCTCTATAGCTCAGAAAAAGAGAAACTACATGTATGAGGCTTCGCGACATCTAGACACCACCGGTTATTACTACTACGAGACCAAGCGCAACTCCGAGAATAAACTCTCAGATATGGTCGAGGTGATCATCACCAACAGGCAGGGAGAGGCTCTCGCTGTACCTTTCTGGTTGATCATGGGCGATGGCGACACTGTAAAACTATCAACCAACGCCGAGGGCTTGACAGAGATACCCTATAGTCTGTTTCGCAAAATGTCGGCATTCTGCTGTCCTGCGACTTTGGACTACAAAACGCTAAAGGGGCGAAATATGAGACATACGGAATACAAGAAAGGAAACAACGAGGTCCCAGCACAGCTACTATCACTGCGACTGGTGCTCTACCACAACGGAGAGCGTGTTGAGATGGGATGCCCCTATGATTTCGATTTTAGCGAATACAGCCTTCTTTACTGCAATCATCGACTATCGGCTGCTGAAATGCTGGAGCTGATGCAGGATGTGATAGAAGCCAAACGTGTTTCTCCCCTATGGAAAGAGGCGGAGGCCAAACAGCTAATCGAGATATGATTATTGCTTATTTTTCCATCCATGTTGATTTGTTTATTTACTAACACAGCCTTGCAGTAAATCAAGAAATCAATACTCCAAAAAATCGACATCAAAATAATTGTGAGATTTTTTTCGCCATATCAATTATTTAGTGTAACTTTGTCGCATCAAATTTAAGTAAAAATTTAATATAATTTATTAAATATCATGAACGTACAAAACATTATGGCTAACCTGGAAGCTAAACATCCAGGTGAAAGCGAATACTTACAAGCAGTTCGCGAGGTTCTCGAAACCATCGAAGAAGAATACAACAAACATCCCGAATACGAGAAAGCTAAGATCGTTGAGCGTCTTGTAGAGCCCGACCGTATCTTCAAATTCCGCGTAGTATGGGTTGACGACCAGGGTAACACCCAGGTTAACCTCGGTTACCGCGTACAGTACAATGCTGCTCTCGGTGCTTACAAAGGTGGTCTCCGCTTCCACAAAGCAGTTAACGAGTCTATGCTGAAATTCCTCGGTTTCGAGCAGATCTTCAAGAACAGCCTTACCATGCTTCCTCTCGGTGGTGGTAAAGGTGGTTCCGACTTGGATCCCGTTGGAAAGAGCGAAGCTGAAATCATGCGTTTCTGCCAGGCCTTCGTTTATGAACTCTGGCGCAACATCGGTCCCGATCAGGACAGCCCCGCTGGTGACGTAGGCGTTGGTGGTCGCGAAATCGGCTACATGTATGGTATGTACAAAAAACTCGCTCGCGAGCACAGCACTGGCGCTCTCACTGGTAAGAGCTACGGCTGGGGTGGTTCTTTGATCCGTCCCGAGGCTACCGGTTTCGGTGCTATGTACTATGTAGAACGCATGGTTAAAGAGCAGGGCGACACCATGGAAGGCAAACGTATTGCTCTCTCTGGCTTCGGCAACGTAGCTTGGGGTGCTGCTACCAAGGCTATCGAAATGGGTGCTAAAGTTGTTGCTATCTCTGGTCCTGACGGCGTTTGCGAAATCGCTGACGGTATCACCATGGAGATGGTTAACTACATGCTCGATATGCGTGCTTCCAACCGCAACAAAGTACAGGATATGGCTGACAAATTCCCCGGCCAGGCTAAATTCACCGCTGGTAAGAAAGCTTGGAGCGTTAAGTGCGACATCGCTTGCCCCTGCGCATTCCAGAACGAGCTCAGCGAAGATGACGCTAAAGAACTTATCGCTAACGGCGTGAAGTATGTTGCTGAGGTTTCCAACATGGGTTGCCAGCCCGCTGCTATCGCTGCTGTTCAGGCTGCAGGTCTTCCCTTCGGTCCTGGTAAAGCTGTTAACGCTGGTGGCGTAGCTACCTCTGGTCTCGAAATCTGCCAGAACGCAGAACACCGCAACTGGAGCGCTAAGGAAGTTGACGAGAAACTCCACACCATTATGAACAACATCTATGACATGTGCGTTAAATATGGTCGCCAGGAGAATGGTTACATCAACTACGTTAAGGGTGCTAACGTTGCTGGTTTCATGCGCGTTGCTGACGCTATGATGGCTCAGGGTATCATCTAATAACTAGCCCTTAAAACAGGATTCAATCCTGTCTATATAGAGCAAAAGAGAGTTGTTCCATTGGAGCAACTCTCTTTCTATATCTGCTGCATGCGCCTCTAAGCATAATCTTTGCATTGTGCACCATCTATTGCGAAACAGCACAAAAAAACCATGAGGCACGGATAGTACCTCATGGTTTATTCTTTATATTCCTAGGAGATCGACTATTGACTACCTGAAGCGAATCATATCAATGAGGCGTACACCGGTAAGCCAAACGGTGATACAACCCACGATGCCTTTACCTTCACTCCAATCGTTGACAGGCTGCAGGGTAGTGTCATCAACAATCTCGAAATATTCAGGATTGAAAATCAATCCAGTCTCAGCATCCACGAGGGAAGCGCTGTCGCTGGTGATAGCACGAAGATGCTCTATGGTCCAACTCTTTACTGAAGCTACGCTTTGTGTTTGGGACATCATGACAGCCTCTTGCAATGATGCGTAGATAGCAGGAGCAATGGCACGAGCTTCGGTGCTAAGACGCATATTACGGGAACTGAGGGCGAGACCGTCATCAGCACGGACAATGGGACAAGGAACAATCTCGATGGGCGACTGGATCTGCTCTACCAAATTGCGTATAATAGCAATCTGCTGAAAGTCTTTTTCTCCGAAATAAGCTCGTTTGGGTTGTACCAAATCAAACAGACGACGAACCACAACTGCCACACCAGAGAAATGGCCTGGACGCTGGGGACCTTCCATCACCTGCTCCAAGGCACCGAAATGATAGGTCTCGGTAACAGGTTCTGGATACATCTCCTCTACCGAGGGGATGAAAGCGATATCGGCATCAACGGAGGTAAGTTTCTCACAATCGGCCTCTACTGTACGGGGATATTTTTGGAGATCATCTTGATTATTAAACTGAATAGGATTGACAAAGACGCTGACAACGACAACATCATTGTTGGCTTTTGCTTGCTTGATCAAAGAAAGGTGGCCATCGTGCAGTGCTCCCATGGTAGGCACGAGCGCGATGCTTTTTCCACTTTGACGAGGTGTGGCCAATGCTTCCTGAAGCGCAGCCACGGTGTTAACTATTTTCATTACTTTTGAGTTTTACTGAAGTTTCGATGAATTGATATTTTAGTAATCTGTCTAATGCCCCTAGCGGTGATGACTGATTGGAAGAAAGATTCACTGAGAGATTCGATATAAGAAATAGAACAGCTATATAGAAAAGATTAATCGTCTTGACCGTCTATCTCTTCATAGTCATCAAAGTCTGCCTCTTGGTCAATAGTACCATCAGGTTTGTCGTAGCTTTCTGTCTCCTGATAGTGACCCCGGCTCAACCAACGATTGGGTAGATCGAGCAAATAATTGAACAGACATACCAGTAAGCTGAATATGATACATGCGCCAAAGGACTTAACCTCAAAAATGGGGCCTAGGAGCCAGTCGGCTATGCCGATAACCGCAGCATTGACCACAACCAAGGAGAGACCCAAAGAGATTAAGGTTACGGGCAGTGTGATAAAAATAAGCAAGGGGCGCACCACATTGTTTAACAAAGAGAGTACCAAAGCCGTACAGATAGCAGCCCAAAAACCATGTACTTCTACGTTGGGCAGCAGTTTTGCAGACAAGCCTACCGCCACAGCCAGCACAATAGTGCGCAGCAGAAATCCACCACGGCTGTTATGAAAGGAATTATTGTTAGATATGACTATCTTCATTATTCTTCAGGAAGAAGGCCTTTGCCTATTCGTAACACTTCAAAACCACCTTCGGAGCAATCAATCACAGTAGAAGGTTCACAGTCGGACACACCACCGTCTATCACCATGTCAACCCTTCGGCCAAAGGTTTCGTGAATAAGTTCGGGATCGGTATAGTTCTCCACCTCATCCATTTCATCCAACGGACGAACTGATGTACCGATAAGAGGGCAACCTAGTGCATCGATGATGGCGGTAGTAATATTGTTGCCAGGTATTCTGATGCCGATGGTCTTGTTGGCATTCTGATAATTGCGAGGCACATCGTTGTTTGCATCAAGAATAAAGGTGTAAGGTCCCGGCACTAAACTACGGATGGTTTGAAACAAGTCTTTATCGAGAGGCCTAACGTATTCGGACATCTGACTGATATTAGAACAAAGCATTGAGTATTTGGCTTTCTTCAACGAGAAACCTTTTAATAAAGCTATGCTTTCTACAGACTTCTTAAATCGCATGCTGCAAGCAAAGGAATAGTAGGTATCGGTAGGAATTATTACGACACCTCCTTGATTTAGCAACTCTACTACCTTATTGATATCACGCGCGTTGGGCGATTCTTCATATAGTTTCAACAACATCTTTTATCCTAATTAGCAAATGCAAAAATACAAAAAAATGTTGAGTTGTTGAATTGTTTTTCGTCGGATTGATGCGAACCTTTATTTTCGACTCAGAAAAAAGCATGAATTGACAACCAAGGATCAACTATTCGCGTCTTCTTTAATGATGATAAAAAAAAATAAATACATTTTCTCAATTTATTTTTTCATCACTTAGTAATCCAACACAATGGCTAGTGTGCAGCACAATTCTATTGTCCTAGGCCATTAGAATTGATCCATAAACCATTGAATAGCCAAGATATAACCTTTAAGGCCCATACCCACAACAACCCCATGGCAAGCACTACTAAGCAGAGAGTGGTGGCGATATTCCTCACGAGCAAAGATATTGCTGATGTGCACCTCCACCACCGGAGCCGTTACAGCAGCTATGGCATCATGAAGAGCCACAGACGTGTGACTGTAGCCACCTGCATTGATAATGATTCCATCGTAATCGAACCCCACGCGCTGTATGGCATTGATCAGTTCCCCCTCCACATTGCTTTGGTAGTAATCGATAAACACATCGTTCCATCGGTTCTGCAAAGAAGCCACGAACTGGTTCATATCCTCATTTCCATACACTGCATGTTCTCTTTTCCCCACTAAATTAAGGTTAGGTCCATTGATAATCATTATCTTTTTCATGAGAGTAATCATAACGGTTGAAGATGCAAAAATAACAAAAAAATTACTATTATGTGATGATGCAAAAATAACTTGGGACACAACGGCATCACAACTTGATACGATTTTATTTTAACTTATTGGCTATTTCGAAGCTGTTCCTCAGCCACATAGCCCGCTATGCTCCCTCGTCTCAACTCCAAAACATCTCAACAATCTAAAGCAAAATCGTACCAATTTATTTTTTATCATCACTATATGGCAGAAAAATATTATCTTTGTTGCTTAATAGAACAGAGTATAAAATGAAGAAAATACTGAATATCACTTTATTGCTTGCTTTTATTGCATGCACATTTGTATCTTTTGCACAACAGCAACAGCCTAAGTTTAAGAAATATTTCGAGGACCGAACCTTGAGAATAGACTACCTACGCATAGGCAACCACCAACGCGACACTAACATCTTGATACGCTATGTGCAGAAACCCGGCATCTGGGCCGGATCTCAGACCATTCTTCTCGATCCTGTGGACAATGGCGACTATCGCGTGCTGGTGACCGACGCCAAAACAGGAACGCAGCTCTATAGCCGTACCTACAACACGCTCTTTAGAGAATATCGCGACACACCTCAAGGTCGCGACAGCATCGCTCAGTTCGAAGAAGTGCTTCTAATACCTTATCCCAAACAACCTGTAAATATCTGCATGCAAAAGCGCGATGCAGATCAGCAGTTTGCTACTCAGAACAGCTATTTCTTTGACCCCAAACACTCTCAGCAAGAAATACTCTCTTGTTGGTCGGACAACGAAGGCAAAGGAGTGAACAAGAATTGGTTTGCACCTATCGCACTACAAAAGAAAGGTGACTCACATCGCAAGATGGATGTAGTGATCGTAGCCGAGGGCTATGGCATTGCCGACACTGCAAAGATGCGTGCCGATCTGGATTTTTTCACCCAATGCCTATTTGGCAAAGAGCCTTTTGCATCTCGTCGCGATGATTTCAACGTATGGGGCATAGCAGTACCCTCACCACAAAGTGGCGTAACCGACCCCACCAAGAATGTGTACATACAGAGTGCCGTAGGTTCGAGCTACAACACCTTTGGTTCTGCCCGCTATCTGATGACCACCAGTATTTTTCAGCTGCATGATGTGATAGCTCAGGCTCCTTACGACCATATCATTATCATGGCCAACTGCCCAACCTACGGTGGCGGTGCCATCTACAATTTTTATGCCATGAGTGCCGTACTGCCTATGGCAGCCAACATCCTACCCCATGAGTTGGGACATTCCATCGGCGGTTTGGCCGACGAATATGTTGACGACGACATTGCCTACAACAGCATGCACCCACTCGACAAAGAGCCTATCGAACCCAATATCACCACTTTGAAAAACTTCGAAAGCAAATGGAAAGACCTAGTTGATCCTTCCACTCCCGTTCCAACCCCAGCCTGCGAGCTGCCCAACGCCATGGGAACCTGCGGTGTGGTTGGTGCCTACGAAGGAGGTGGATATGTGGCCAAAGGTATATACCGTCCTGTTATGAACTGTATGATGAGATATTATGCACCTTTCTGCCCCGTTTGCTCTCGCACACTGGAGATGGTATTCGACATGTATTGCAAATAGCGACCCATGGACATCGAACAGCAACTACAGAAACTAGTAGATCCCAACTACCGTAAATTTATCACCCCGCTCATACCCAATATACAACCTGAAAAGATATTGGGCATTCGCAATCCTGAGCTTCGGCTATTAGCCAAAAGCATCAAAGGCACGCCTCAGGGTGAATCCTTTCTGGGCTCATTGCCCCATCGGTATCACGAAGAGAACATGCTTCATGCCATGCTGCTCGTAGAATACAAAGACTATCTATCCCTAATAGAACAGCTAGAGTCTTTTCTTCCCCATATCGACAACTGGGCTGTAACTGATGGGATGTTTAACTGTAAGCCTTTTAAAAGACATCGTGAAGAGATTGTTCTGAAAGCCTTTGAATGGATGCAATCGCCCTACCCCTACACTGTGCGCTATGCCATGGGGGTACTGATGAATCATACCCTCAACACCGACGACCACTATCTCCAACAAGCCATTGAGTGCATTGCATCCTATCGTAGCGACGACTACTACATCAATATGATGGCAGCATGGTTTTTTGCTACAGCTTTTGCGAAACAATGGGACAGAGCCATACCTATTATCGAGCAACGCAGACTACCGTTGTGGACCCACAACAAAGCCATTCAGAAAGGGTTAGAGAGTTTCCGCGTCACCGACGAGCACAAAGATTATCTACGTAGTTTGAGACTCCCCAAACCCACCAAACAATGATGATGCCAGCCTACCTGCAGGCTATGACGACATCACCGCCACCACCAACAGCAGACTTGGTCTTATTACCATAACAACACTATGTTGATAAACTTTTTCAATACAAAACAAGGAATACATTAATTGTATGTATCTTTGCATATTGAAAACTTACTTTATTGCCATTTGCAATATATTGCAAAACAGCAGTAAATAACACAATAGCAGTGTCTGATGGAAAAGAAGAATGATCGTTTTGATGGTTTCTCGACCAAGGTTCGTGAACTTGTGATTGCTTTTGAGGAGATGCTCAGCAGAGGCCACCGCAACTACATGGACGAGGATCAGGTTGAGATCATCATCGACTATTATCTGGAATGCAACGACCTAGAGATGCTCTCGAAAGCTGTAGGTTTTGCCGAAGGGCTCTTCCCCTACAACAATGAGATACGCCTTCGTCGCTGCCATCTGCTCTGCGCCTTGGGACACTACAAGAGAGCATTGCCTTTGCTTCTCAACTTGGAACAGCAGGAACCCAACAACACAGATATTGCTTACGCTTTGGGGGCTCTCTACAGCGCCATCGACGATCACAACAAGTCACTACAATATTTTCTGAAGGCTGCTTCCGACGGCTACGAGTTGGGTATGGTGTATGGCAACATCGCCGATGAATACAGCCACCTGGGGAGAAACGAAGAAGCGGTAACATACTACAAAAAATCGCTGAAAGCTTCAAGCACCGAGGTTCGATCGATATACAATCTGGTACAGACATTCGAACGACTGGGAGCCTACAAAGAGCTGATCGACTATTTTGAAACTTTTATTCTGCAACACCCATACTCGAAAGAAGCTTGGCTGAGCCTGGCTTATGGATATCATAACATCAACAATTATGAGAAAGGCATCGATGCTTGCGAATATGCACTGGCCATCGATGACCAATTTTTCGAAGCCTACCAAGAGTTGAGCGATCTACACCGTGACAAAGGCAATATTGAAGATGCAGTAACTGCACTTCGCAGATGCATTAAGTTCGCACCATCTCCACAAGATATCTACATTCAGATAGGTATTCTATACATGGACTTTCGCAGCAATTATGCCACAGCCTTGCTTTATTTCAAGAAAGCACTCGACATCGATCCATCCAACTCCGATGGTTGGTACGATATGGCACTATGCTATTTGCGACAAGCCAACCCATGGGTTGGCCCCAGTATTATAGGATGGTGCATTGAGAACAACGACACCTACCAGAAAGCAGACTACTCAGATGCACGAAATGCCATAGGCAAAGCATTAAAACTTTCACCGGCTTCACCCGACTACCTTCTGCTGGCTGCCACTATCGCCAGTCTTTCTGGCGATAACGAGCAAGCCGAAATCCTCTGCCGTTATGCGGTAGAGTTGGAAGACTATGACTCCAAATACTGGGCGGCACTAGCTACCTTTATGATGTTTGTGCAAAACAAATGGGACGAAGCCATCGAAATACTCCATGACGGTATGGTGAAATGCGACGACCCAGCCACACTCCAACTGCTACTAGCCATCTGTTATTACAAGACAGGCCATCGCAATTTTCTTTTCAACGCGCTTAGTGCCGCCGTACGAAACTGTCCTGAACTGATACCGATGATGCTTGACATCTGTCCGGAGATGAAAGAGGACATCGATGTAATGAACATCGTGAATGCAAGTGATTAAACCTATGGTTGATTTGTATCCATAACCGTTGGCACAGAAGTTTCCGAACCGTTGCAATCCAACAAAAAGAAGATTCGGTCGATGGTATGCCACCAGAAACATTGCTATCTGTTCCAACAAAGAGAACGCAGAGCCTACAAATCAACAAATATAAAATCAACAGAAATTATGATAAAGAAGATCTTTTTACCATTGATGATTATCGTTGCTTTAATCGCAACACCCTTAAGTGCAGCTGCCCAGACTGCAACAGAAACCGCAGCCGACAACATAGCCGAACAGATACATGGTGACGGAGACGATACTACCGGTTTTGTAGCCAAAGTGCTCCATTTCTATGATGCACACATGAACTACTTCACGGTAGCAGCACTGATGACGATTGAGAGTTCTTTCATTCCATTCCCCTCAGAGGTTGTGATACCTCCAGCAGTATATGTTTCGCTGGACCCCGAAAGCACAGGCAATCTTAACATATGGCTGCTAGTACTTTTTGGCACTCTGGGTGCACTGATTGGTGCACTGACCAACTACTTCCTCTCTCGCTGGCTGGGCAGACCAATCATCTACTATTTCGTAGATAGTAAATTGGGACATTTGCTGCTACTTAGTGGCGAGAAGATGGAGAAAGCCGAAGCATACTTCAACCAACATGGCAACATATCCACATTGATAGGGCGTATGATACCTGCCGTACGACAGCTCATCTCTATTCCAGCCGGTTTGGCCAAGATGAACCTTGGCAGTTTTATGCTTTTCACCACCATCGGAGCTTTGATCTGGAACAGCATCCTCGCCCTATTGGGATGGGTGGCTTTCCGTGCAGCAGACCCTTCGATGATCAAACAATACAGCCATATCATATCCATCGTACTCTTAGCCATGGTTGCTGCAGCTGCAGTTTTCATCATAGTTCGACTTATTATGTCGTCCATGGCCAAGAAGAAAACGAAATAATGTTTGTAACGGATCTATGCCTCTCTATTGAATAGTCCAATCGGCAATTCAGAAAAACACACTTCGACAACTGTTTCTATTACGAGCAACACCATGAACCAAGAATTTAAGATTCTCGATACAGAAGTCTATGGTCACCGCCTTGTTTATCTCGACAATGCAGCCACCACCCAGAAACCCCAATGCGTGATAGACACGCTTACCCACTACTACGAGCACCTAAACGCCAACATTCACCGTGGCGCTCATTACTTGGCAGCCGAGTCAACCGACCGTTTCGAACAGGTGCGTACCAAAGTACAGCAGTTTATCAACGCTCGTCATCGCCACGAGATAGTATTTACCCGTGGTACCACCGAGAGTATCAACCTTGTAGCATCCTCATTTGGCAAAGCCTTTCTGAATGAAGGCGACGAAGTGATCGTTAGTGGAATGGAACATCATTCCAACATTGTTCCTTGGCAACTTGCATGCGAACAAGCAGGCGCCCAGCTCAAGGTGATACCATTCAGCGACGAAGGCATCCTCGACATAGAGACCTACAAGAATCTCTTCAATAGCCATACCCGAATAGTAGCCGTAAATCATGTTAGCAACACGTTGGGCACCATCAACCCTGTGAAACTCATGGCCGAGATAGCCCATAGTCACAATGTCCCCATTCTCGTTGACGGAGCCCAGAGCGTAGCCCACCTAAAAGTTGACGTACAAGAGATAGGTTGCGACTTCTATTGTTTCTCGGGTCATAAGATGTATGCACCTATGGGTGTAGGCGTGATGTATGGGCGCGAAGAGTTGCTCGAACAGTTGCCTCCCTATCATGGAGGTGGCGAGATGATCAAAGAGGTGACCTTCGAAAAGACCACCTACAACGAACTGCCTTTCAAGTTTGAAGCCGGAACGCCCTCGGTAGGCGACGTGCTTGGTCTTGGTGCCGCCCTCGACTTTATGAACGAACAGGGCATAGACAATTTAGCCAGACACGAAGACGATCTACTTCAGTATGCTATCAAGCATATGAAAGAAATCGAAGGCATCCGTTTCATCGGTACAGCCCCACAGAAAGTGGGTGTAATATCATTCCTTATCGGCAGCTCGCATCCATACGATGTAGGCACCTTGCTCGACAAGCTAGGCATTGCTGTTCGTACCGGACATCATTGCACACAACCCATCATGGACCGTTACGGCATACCTGGCACTGTACGTGCATCCTTTGCCTGCTACAATACCCAAGAAGATGTGGACATCCTTGTAAAAGCCCTTCACCGCATCGCCCCCATGTTGATGTAATCTCATAACAAACCAAGGAACACAAATGCTTGTATCTCTCCACATAGAAAACTACGCGCTCATTCGTAGCACAGAAATACAACTCGACCCTTCGTTCGTTGCCATCACAGGCGAAACAGGAGCAGGTAAGAGTATCATGCTTGGTGCCCTCGGACTGTTACTAGGACAGCGAGCCGATATGGGTGTTCTTCAAGACAACACCAAGAAGTGCATTGTTGAAGCACAGTTTGCCATCAACAACTTGTCGTTAGAGTCATTCTTCGAAGCAAACGACCTCGACTACGACGACACCTTACTTCTTCGCCGAGAGATACTACCCAGTGGTAAAAGCCGGGCTTTTGTGAACGACACACCTGTAGGGCTTCCCATACTGAAGGAACTCGGTCCCAAGCTTATCGATATCCACTCCCAGCATGAGACACTTCATCTGGCCGACGGCGACTTCCAACTCTCTCTGCTCGACAACTACACAGTGCAAGAAGAAAAGAGTCCTGCTATTGCCTATCGTGCCGCATACAATGCTGCTTATTCCCAATACATCCACCACAAACACGAACTCGAGCAGTTGGTAGCAACCGAAGCCGCCAACCGTCGCGAGCAAGATTATCTCCAATTCCTTTTCGACGAACTCAACGAGGCTTCGCTGCTTGCCGATGAACAAGAGTCGCTCGAGCAAGAGCAGCAACTGCTTACCCACGCCGAGACTATCAAACAAGGACTATCGGAGGTTCTAGCACTCTGCGACAATAGCGACGACAAACCTTCGGCACTAAGCCTGATACTATCTGCCAAGAGCCAGCTATCAAAATTCACATCATATCACCCTCAGGTAGAGTCTTTTTATCAGCGTATAGACTCCATGGGAATAGAACTACGGGATCTCTGCGACGAAATAGCGCACCTGGCCGACAACACCACCTACAATGCCCAACGGCAAGAACAAGTGGATCAGCGCCTCGACCTCATCTATCACTTGCAACGAAAACATAACGTTGACAGTATAGAGCAGCTGCTCGCTATACAGGACGACCTCGACAAAAAACTACAACAGATAGCCAACATGGAACATGAGATACAGATGGCGATGGAGCAAGTCGATAAGTCGTTTGCCCTTGTACAGCATAGTGCACAAGAGCTCACCACCCATAGACAGAGAGCTGCACTCGAGGTAGAACAGTTCCTTCTTCCCACTTTTGAATCCGTAGGCATGAAAGACGCACAGCTGAAGATAGCCATCACACCTTCGGCCGACTACCGCAGCACAGGCCACGACAACGTGGAGTTCCTCTTCAATGCCAATCTGGGAGGCAGCTATCGCGAAATAGGCAAGGTGGCCAGTGGCGGAGAATTGTCGCGACTCATGCTGGCACTCAAATCACTCATGGCCCAGCAAGCCAAACTCCCCACCATCATCTTCGACGAGATCGACAGCGGCATCAGCGGCGAGGTGAGCGCCAAGGTGGCTCGCATCATGCAACACATGGGCCAGTCTATGCAAGTGATTGCCATCACCCACCTACCCCAGATGGCCTCGGCAGCGCAAGAACATTTCAAGGTATTCAAACAAGTAGAAGAAGAGCGCACTATCTCTTGCATCCGCAAACTTACCCGTGAAGAGCGCATCCATGAGATTGCCGTAATGCTCTCGTCCGAGCCACCTACTCAGTCTGCCATCTCCACCGCCGAAGAGCTCCTTGCCGACAAATGCTAACAATGGTCCCACTCTCATCACCAAAGAAATAACACCATCACCAAACAGCGATGTTCACCACACTCCGACCTCATACTACATTTTCGCTCATAGCACTGCTTATAGTCAATATATTCTGTTTCTCGCAGCTTCAAGCCCAGCAGCTGGAAGGCAACGTACACTACCCCACCAACTATTTTGATTCTCCACTTCACATCCCCGTCACGCTATCGGCCACCTTCGCTGAGATACGTCCCAATCACTTCCATTCAGGACTGGATCTTCGAATAGGCGGCAAGATAGGCGAGCCCATCTACGCACCAGCCGACGGATATGTGTCGCGCATCAACATCTCGGCATGGGGCGGTGGCAAAGTGCTCTACATCACCCACCCCAACGGATTCACCACTGTTTACATGCACTGCAACGACTTTGTGGGAGAGATAGCCAGCTACACAAACAACTACCAGTATGCCCACCACACCTATGTGATGGATGTGAAGCTCCCCGTAGATTCCATCAAAGTACATCGTGGTCAGCTCATTGCCCATGCTGGCAACACCGGAGGTAGCGGTGGCCCTCATCTGCACTATGAGATACGCTACACCGAAAACGATCAGCCCATCAACCCCCTTTATTTTGGTTTGAAATACACCGACAATATCAAACCCACCATACGAAACATCAAAGTCTATCCAATCAATGCCTCATCGCGAATCAACGGTGGCTCACTTCCCATCAAGCTAAAGAAAAGCATAGGAAAAACCGAACGATGGGCCGACACCATCAGCGTTCAAGGATTCTTCTATGTAGGTATCTATGCCACCGACAAAGCCGAAGGATCAACATCCAAGAATGGAGTAGAACGCATAGAACTCTTTGTTGATGGCGAACCTTTCTACCGCTACTACAACCCTACCTTTCTCTTCGAGGAGACACGAGCCTTGCATGCCATTATCGACTACGACGAGTTCCGATCCAGTGGCGACGCATACATCCTCACCCGTTGTCTGCGAGGCAATCGCAACGTCTTCTCTTCGGCCGTAAACGCCAACGGATACCTCAGGTTCAACGACGGCCTTACTCACAAACTACGCTACGTGGTAAGCGACCTTAAAGGCAACAAGACCTCACAAACATTCTATGTACGCGACATCGTGAACAACGATCATTTGCCCTACACCTCTGTCGCCTATATCGACAGACCAGGCGAGCCCGTCACCTACTACAAACAGAAACGCCTAGAACGCAACGACTTCATTGCCATCATTCCTATCGGCACCATCTACGAAAACGATTTTCTATCATACAACGAGCTTCCGTCCAATGGGTTGGCTTCAGTTCATTCCCTCGATCTCACATTATACCCCATACCACCTCACCATGCTTTTACGGTACGTCTCCGCTATTCACGCGAACAAGCAGAGCTGAGCCATCTGGATCCGTCTAAACTCGTTATCGTATGCACCCACGCCAACGTTCGTACCGCACTATCCACCTACAGCGAAGGCGAATGGTTGGTAGGACAAACACGCTACTTTGGCACCTTCGCCATCGAAGCCGACACCACCGCGCCCAAGGTATTGCCAATGAATTTCTCTGTAGCCAACCCCATTACAAGTAACACCATCAAGATCAAGATAAGCGACGATCTCAGCGGCTTAGCCTCATACAACTGTTACCTCAACGGACACTGGGTACTGGCCGAACACGACGGAAAGACATCCTCGCTGACCATCAACGGATCGAAATTCCTACACCAAGGCACCAATATCTTGCGGGCCGTGGTAGTCGATGTGGTAGGCAACGAGACCAACCTACAATGGAATATCATCAAAAAATAGCCCCATCGTTCTGTGTAGTGTTATGAAAATATTTCTAATAGGTTATATGTATAGCGGCAAGACCACCTTGGGCCGACAGCTGGCACGACGTTTAGGCTTGGATTTTTTAGACCTCGATGTGGCGTTCGAAAACCGATACCACCTCACCATACCCCTCTTCTTTCAGAAATATGGAGAGCAAGCCTTCCGCCTATTAGAAACCAAAGTACTACAAAGCACCGACGACATGGACAACATAGTGATATCCACTGGCGGAGGAACCCCTTGCTTCAACAACAATATCGAACATATAAACCAACACGGCATCTCCATCTACCTATACATGTCGCACGATGCCATCTGCTCACGCATGGCCGCATCTAAGAAACCACGACCCGCCTTCGCTAATCTCACCGACGAAGAACGACGAGACAAAGTATCCGCACAACTCGCCTTGCGAGAGCCTATCTATCGACAAGCACACATCACCATCAACGGTTTCAACCCCGATATCGATGCTCTTGTCAACACAATCAACACATACCACCATGAACAATAGAAGTAGCGACCTATCGGTGACCCTCCATACTGCTGCCGCTTTCTGCCACCAGCAAATGGGCGGAAACAATGCCGGCATTGTGATCCAAAGCCAAGATCTCACCACCCTGCAAAAGCAGTCGATCGCCACTCAAGCCAACTATTCCGAAACTGTATTTATAAGCACCTCACCCAAGGCCGACTACCGATTGGAATACTACACCCCTGTAGAGCAAGTAGAACTATGCGGCCATGCCACCATAGCCGCCTTCACCCTATTGCACAATCAAGGGCTAAAGGCAGGCACCTACACTATCGATACACTAGCAGGAATACTGAAGATAACCATCGACAACGACGGCACTATCTGGATGCAGCAATGCAACCCAACATTCTACGAAACCTATCACATTGATGACTTCCAAAGAATCTTTCCGCACCTATCGGTTCATAGCGAGCTACCCATACAGGCTGTGTCCACAGGATTGAAGGATATACTTTTCCCTATCGACACTCCCGAACAGCTCCACAATCTACAACCCCGATTCGACGAGATGGCTCGATTCTCTCAAACACACGGAGTGGTAGGCATCCACGCATTTGCCCTCACCGGACACCACAATCCCATAGCCATCTGCCGAAACTTCGCACCCCTCTACGGCATAGACGAAGAGTCGGCTACCGGCACCTCCAATTGCGCCTTGGCATGCTACCTCCACAAGTACCACACCCCGCTACATCGCTACCATTTCCTCCAAGGCATCACCATGGGGCACACTAGTGCCATCGACGTCCTTGTGGAGAGCGCCCATTGTCAGATACAACAAGTAATGGTAGGCGGTATAAGCAAGATACTAGAAGAACGCAACATACAAATCCTATCATAGCCCATAGGTATTATCACCCGCAGAAAGGGATACATCCATGAAGCACCACCCATTTCGCACACTGCAGAGACACTACGAGCAAATCAAGGAAGCACAGCGCCGCCCTAGGCCTGTAAAGGAAGATCCTCCGATCACAACACGATGCCTCAATTGTGGACATGAGTTTACAGGCACCTTTTGCCCACATTGTGGACAGAAAGCCGACACCAAACGCTTCTCCACACGCGATACTCTGCGCAGCCTTATGGTGAGTTTTATCGGACAGGACAACACCATCTTCAACACCTGCTTCGAACTGCTGTACCGTCCAGGGCATATGATTCGAGACTTTATTTGCGGCATGCGCACACGCTACATACGGCCAGTACAGATGCTCCTATGCCTGGTAGCCATCTACGCTTTGGCATCCTACGCCATCGACGACGAATACACACCCTTCAGTATGGCCATAGAATCATCGGTAGAGAGCAACAGCCAGTCAACTTCGCTCAACCGTACAGCACAGTTTGTGTCGGGCCTGCTCTCCAACAATGTCACACTCGCCATCCTCTCGGCCGTACTCTGTGTACCCCCATTCAAATGGATGTTCCGTCGCAAAAAGATTGCAGATATCGGCGGCAACACCCACAGCCTCAACACAGCCGAACATTTCTATGCACAAGTTTACATCTCGTGCATGAACATGATACTGTCGCTAATCATACTTCCTCTATGGTTGGGCGACAAAACAGGAAGCCTGCCGCAAGAGATCAACATGATTGCAGCAGTTGTCTTGCCCACCTGGACCTACCGACAGCTCTATCAGATAGGCTGGATACAAAGCATAATACGCTGCTTGGCGGCCCTGCTACTATCCATCGCCATCATTGTAGCACTGCTACTACTATCATTCGGTCTCTTTTATGGCTTTGAGGCCGTCGCATAGCCATACGTATCACTTTCAAACTCATCCCTTCGCATGAAACATTGGATCATCATTATCACAGTACTATTTCTCGCAACCGGCTGTAAGCAACAAGAACTCGAACCCGCCGAAGACTACGTGTATCTTCAAGACGGCCATTTCGCCATCAATGGGAAAGAATGGTTTCCGCTGATGATCAACTACAAAGTAGATTTCCACCGCATAGACAACGAAGCAGTACTTTCACCCGCCTTCTACTACGACGACCCCAATCGTTTCGACAGCAACACCGTGCTGGGTGAATACATACAGATGGACCATCACTTCCAACTTATTGAAGACCTCGGGTTCAACACCTTGCGCATCTGCATGGATAATCTTAGAAGCGACAGCATAGGCCACTACTACGGCAATCAAGAAAACCCCATCTATCTCGACCAGCATGCCGACGAGCTGTTCATCGGTATCGACAATGTACTTACCTTAGCCGGCAGACACCGGCTGCGAGTGATGCTGTTGCTCAAACCGCCCCTTGACGAAGAAAGTCTCCTATTCACAGCCCAACTCATGGACCATCTCTCGGCCAATCCCACCCTCTTCGCCTACGACATGTTCAACGAACCCCTCTATTTCGACACCGTAGCCAAGCGGAGCAAAGCATCGGCCTACGCCATCGTAGCACAATGGAAGAATCTCAGAGACCGTCATGCACCCCATCAACTCTTCACCATAGGTTTCAGCGAACCCATCGAAGTCTTTGAATGGGACCCTGCACTACTACCCGTCGATTTCATACAGATACACACCTACCACCCCCTGCGTGTAGGAAACGAGACCTGGTGGTATGCACATTACGCCAAGAAACCATGGATGATAGGCGAGACAGCCCTACCGGCCGACGACGCACTCATCACCTATCAAGATCAACAACGATTCATGATTCAAAGCTACGACTGGGCTCGCAGCCTAGGAGCCTGCGGCTATGGATGGTGGGAGTTTCAAGAGTGCCCCCAAGGCAACTACGAAGGACTCTACACAGGTCTCTACACCCACGACGCCACCCATCGCACACCCAAACCGGCAACCCAAGCAGTAGCCTCCTTGCTGCAACGTCCAATACCCAACACGCCCCAACGGCCTGCCAACTATCACAACATGTTGGGCTACACCCGCTGGACTATAGAAGGTACCGTAGTCGATCAACGGAACCGACCGGTGGAAGGAGCCGTGATACGAGGTTGGAACGAAGACTGGTCTATCGGACAGAACACCTTCAGCGATGCCCAAGGCCACTACACACTGATAAGCGACAGCCCTTGCACCCACTTTGAGATCTCTGCTCCCTGCATGAGTCACGAGAAATTCGACTTCTCAGAGGCCCTCTACATGAAACCCGACGGCACATCGCTGACCAATAGTGAATACCAAACACTGCTTCAACTACCAGCTACCGAATACCAACAGATACCTCTATTGTTCCAACTTGAAGCCGACAGCAACTTCTTCCACTACTCACCCACACACTTCACTCCTCGCGGCTGCACCGCCACCATGCCCACGGTGAAACTACGCCACTTAAGCCAACAGAAGATAAAAGCCAAAAATTGGATTGAACGCAACATAATGCGCAAACATCGTATATAATAGCATAACAGACAACCACAAGCAATCATCGCTGCACCGAGATAAACCGATACCGATCTGCATGAAAAAAAAAAGCAGAACTCTGCTAAGGGCATAGAAGAGCTCTGCTAAGTCCATAGAAGAGTGCTGCGTTTTCGCCCAATGATTATAACGGCGACAACCCATCTGAGTAATGAAGCACAGCAAAGCGGAAACCGCCCTTACTTAGTTGCCTGATGATTATGGATCAGATAGATATCACCATTAGTAGCCAACACCTCGTACTGATCGGACAGCGAAAGCACCTTAGTCATCTCCGCCCTCGCATCATCGTAGTAGCTCCAGTGGTCGGCAAACACCAATAGATATTCGGCCTGATAGGCCATCACTGGAAACAAAGTCACCTCATCGCGCAAAGCCAGATGAGGCACAAAAGGCGAGGCAGCCGACACGCTGGCCGTAGAGGGAATCTGGTCCATCAAAGACTTAGCGTAATCCTTATCAAACTCCGGTTGGCAGAAATGATTGGACTTCACCAACCGCACATTATCCTTGCGTATCGAGCAACGAGGATTGGAGGTCGTATAGACAGTAGTAAGCAGCGTGAGTCCTACAACCGATGCAGCCACAGGCACTGCCAACCGGCGAAGCCTGCTACTATCGGAATGCTGCCATTCAGACAGCACCTTGCTGGCACCCAACACCAGCACAGGGGCAAACTCCACATTGTATTGATATTCCACCCCCCAGAAACCAGCATCGCGGCTCATCATCTTCAACAGCAACGGTGGCACCATCATCAGCAGATAATGCGGTCTGCAGAGCAGCAGCAGCATACCCGATGTCACACAGCAAAGATAGAACTCGAGTTTCACGCCATTCAGTGACGGCTCGTGTTTGAAGTTGGTAAAAAACACACGGAGAGCCTCACCCGGCTGCGTAAAAAACGATAGTGCCAACGCACCCATACTGTCGCCCATGTGACTGTATCGCCAAAAACCCAACGAAGGGCCACCCATCGACGGCATCACCACCATCGACACCACCACGAAATACACCGCTGCCACTATGCCATATACCCCTAGCCAGCGCCACGAGGCAGCATCGCGACGATAATCCACCATCAGTGCCACCATCACGCACACCAGCCACAAGGCCATACTCTCTTTGGCCACACACATCAATAGCACAATCACTAGCGACCACACATAACGCCTATTGTCGAAAAGCAGCAAAAACCACGGCAACAGATTTACCGCTACCACATTAGAATGATAGTCATATCCCACAGCATGCCACACACCGAAGAAACCCAAATAGCACACCATAGCACACAGCGGAAGCCACCCCTGGGGCGACCATCGACGCACCAGACGAAACATCCCCCATCCGCCAAACAGCAGAGCCACAATCTGTATGATAAGCAACGTATAGGAACCAAACACATACACCAAGGGCGAAAGCAAAGGCAGATAAAGATCGAAATGATCGTGCAACAGATTGCTATTATCGTCGGGCCACGAAAACACGCCGCAGTCGGCACCATGGCCATGAGCATACTCATAGAGCGCATGGGTATAAACACCCAGGTCGAGTGCATAGGTGCGCATATTGACATGGTTGCCCACCGATAACAACGCATACAGCAACGCAAACACCCCTATCACGACAGCCACCACAAAGCCGTCGGCCTTTTTCCCTTCAAACCACCTCATCTGCATAGTCCCACGCTAAAAGATCTCAACAATAGTATGAGTAACGCCGTTGAACGAAAACTTCTCGCCCACCGCTTTCCCCTTCATAGCTACAGCTATAGGCACCTGGGCCGAGACAGCGAAAAACACCACCTCGCCTTCGGCATCGGGCACCACAAACTTACCCGCACCGATGCTGAGAAAGAAACGTTGCTTGTCGGTCACCACCACACAGCCATGCTCCACCGCCGAGGGAACCTCGTGCACCTTCAAGAGCTCCTGCAGATAGCGTATGCTCTCGTTGGCGTTACTATACTGGCGGGCATACATATCGCGAGCCCTCATCATCTTGGTGCGGAAACTATCGTAGCGATCCACATTCTGTCCGTAGTCGTTGCTCTGTTGCTGAGCCGAGTCCATCTCCTTGCGAGCCGTATCGGCTATAGCCTGCTGGTGGGCTATCAGCGACTCGATCACCCTACAGCGTTTTTCGTAAAGATCCATAGTAGCGAAGTATTTGAAAAAAAACAGAGGTTGCCATCGACGCAAAGGCCCATGGCAACCCCGGTACATTTAGGAAGCACTATTATTTATTGGTGCGACCAGGATAAACCTTCAGAGCCTCTTCCAGACACTTGATAGCGTGCTGGAGGTCTTCAATGCAGAGGCAGTAGGTGATACGAGCCTGATGACGACCCTGCTCGGGATCTACGTAGAAACCGGTAGCGGGAGCCATCATGAGGGTCTCGTTGTTGTAGTTGAAGTCGGTGAGCAGCCACTGGCAGAACTTGTCGCTATCGTCAACAGGCAGTTCCACTACAGTGTAGAAAGCACCCTTAGGATTGGGGCAGAAGCATCCGGGGATCTTGTTGATGCCCTCAACCACCACATTGCGACGAGCCACATACTCAGCAGCCACAGCGTCGAAATATTCCTGAGGAGTATCCACGGCAGCCTCGCCGAAGATCTGACCGAAGCTAGGAGGCGACAGACGGGCCTGAGCCAGACGCATAGCAATGCTGTAAACCTCTTCGTTTTTGGTTACCATGCAGCCTATACGGGCACCGCAGGCGCTGTAACGTTTCGACACAGAGTCGAAGAGGATCACATTGTTCTCCAGACCCTCGAGCTGCATCACGCTGAAGTGCTCATGGCCGTCGTAGCAGAACTCACGATACACCTCGTCGGCAAAGAGGAAGAGGTCGTATTTCTTAACCAACTCAGCCACCTTGAGCAGCTCCTCTTTGGTGTAGAGATAGCCGGTGGGGTTGTTGGGGTTGCAGATCATGATAGCGCGGGTGCGGGGAGTGATAGCCTTCTCGAAGTCCTCGATAGGAGGCAGTGCAAAGCCGCTCTTTATATCCGAAGGGATCGTCTTGATGGTAGCATCGCAGAGCTTAGCAAAGGTGTTGTAGTTGGTGTAGTAAGGTTCGGGGATAATGATCTCGTCGCCAGGGTTGAGGCAAACGGTGAAGGCAAACTGGAGAGCCTCGGAGCCACCGTTGGTAACGATGATCTGATTCTCGTTGATATGGATATCGTGACGGTTGTAGTACTCTACAAGTTTCTTACGATAAGAGAGGTTGCCAGCACTGTGGCTATAGGCCAACACGCCGATCTCGGTCTCGGCGAGGGTCTTCAGAGCACCCTTAGGGGTCTCGATATCGGGCTGGCCGATATTGAGGTGATACACATGGATGCCACGAGCTTTGGCAGCATCAGAGAAAGGAACAAGCTTACGGATAGCCGACTGAGGCAGTTCGTTACCTTTGTTAGATATTTTAGGCATGATAAGAATTTATTTTAATGAATTGATATTTCTATACATCACATCTCTTGTGCCAAGAGACAGAAAAGCAGAAAGGTAGCATAGCTGCTCGCTTTTAAGCGAGGGTTCTACTACCTTTCCGTCTCTACGAAGAAGGGATCTGCCACTCCCCAAAAGGAAGGCAGAAGCCTAAACGACATACAATTAGTTTTCAGGAGCGTTGACGTTGCCCTTGATCTTGAGCACCACGCGGGGGCTATCCACAGCGTTGGAGGTCACGGTGATCGTCTTGGTGAAGCCACCCACGTTGTTGGTGTTGTATTTCACCTTGATCACACCGCTCTTGCCGGGCATCACAGGCTCTTTGGTCCATGAAGGAGTGGTGCAGCCGCAAGATGCGCGAACATTGGAGAGGATAAGAGGCTCGGTACCATTGTTGGTGAAGGTAAACTCACAATTGCCGTCACCACCTTTTTCAATCTGACCGTAGTTATGCTCAAGTTTAGAAAATTCAATCTTAGGACCATTGGCAGGGACCTGTTGAGATTGGTTGTTTTGTGCTTTCACAGCGCCAAAGGCAAGAGCTACGAAGAAGCTCAATACTAACAATTTTTTCATGATATAGAATCGTTTAACTTGTTTATCCGTTGATAATTTATTTTACTTTCAAATTGCAAATATACAACTTATTTACCAACAATAACACGAAACCTATTTTTTTATTGTTCGATTAATATTTTTTATATGATATTCGCGAAGACGTGTTTTGCTAGAGTGTTTGGCCGAATCAAGCAATCACCCACATGCGGACAATCATTTTTTTTTAATCATCATCACTTGCTACGCTTAGTGCAATTATAGGAAGTGAGATACGAATAGTCGTAGCCCAGATTGATAGTATAGACGCTCTTGAAATAGATCTTAGGCATGTTGTTGGCAAAGTTTCTAAACACGAAGCTGATCATCTCTTCGGTAGTAGAGTAATAGTAGTCGCTGGTGCAGTTGTCGAGAATCAAGATATCATCCACCTCTGTAGCCGTAGTGGCAAAGAAGTTCTTCTCCTCGCCTGTCTCGTCGTTGATCAGGGTAGCAGTGACGTTGAACTTTCCGGCCTCGCCTTGTGCAACAGTGAGGTAGCCATGTCTGGGAGGGTTGATCTTACCCGTCATCTGCTCAAAAAACTCCTCCGAAAACCAAACACCGTCCGAGGTAGTAATGCTGTCATAGACCATTTCGAGGTCATATACGCCCACAAATTGATTTTCGTTCGTTTTATCACCACACGATACGAGGGTAGCACACAGCGCCATGACGGCCATCGCAAAAAGAATAAAATGTTTCTTCATAATAAATAGACTTCTTTTTTTTTCGTTGTCCAACCCCTTCAACCGCCACGGTTCCATGAGTCTTTCAACAAGTTATACAATATTTTACATCACGCAGCACACCTATTCAAGTGTTCTACGCCGTTGCAAAGATACAAAAAGCGAGAGAAATGACAGGCTGAAAACAAAAAAAAAGTTTTCAGCCTGGCATTTCCGAGCGCCGAAATCTTCACCGACCAAAGGGAGGTAAAGATACAAAAAGCGAGAGAAATGACAGGCTGAAAACAAAAAAAAGTTTTCAGCCTGGCATTTCCGAGCGCCAAAAATCTTCACCGACC
>JAZUDW010000067.1:0-5098 GCA_045639845.1 Bacteroidales bacterium | reverse complement strand
ATTCTCATCTTTCATAGGTTTTCCGATAGGAGAACCGCCTTCGCGTTTGGGGCGGCCTTTCTCGCGAACGTCGAAAGCGATGGCGTTGGCACGACGGGTAGAGGTGGTGTTGAGGTTGTAGTTGATAGCAACGAGGAAGTCGCGAGCGCCAACCTGGGTAGCACCAGTCTGAGCGGTGTGGTCGTTCCAAGCATTGGGGCCGAAGTCAGGTTTCCACTGTTCGGTACCAAGACGGCTGCTAAGCGACTCGTATTCACCAGTGCGGCAATAAGCGAGATTGCGACGCTCGGGGATGAAAGCGGCATTCTCATAGCAATAGATAGGCACCTCGAGTTCGTCGCCAAGACGTTTGGCCAGCTTGTGTGCATATTCTACCACCTCTTCCATAGAGATGTTGCTTACAGGGATGAGGGGGCATACATCGGTAGCACCCTGACGGGGGTGAGCACCATGATGTTGACGCATGTCGATGAGTTCGGCAGCTTTTTTCACCACACGGAAAGCAGCCTCGCACACTTGCTCGGGCTCACCAACGAAAGTGATAACAGTACGGTTGGTAGTAGCACCGGGATCTACGTCGAGAAGTTTAACGCCTTCAACCTTTTCGATTTCGGCAGTTACTTGGTTTACAATATTCATGTCGCGGCCTTCGCTGATATTAGGCACGCATTCGATAAGCTGTTTCATAATATATTATAAATAATGTAATATTCTATAATAAATAATTCTTGACCAACAATCCGATGATAACAGACGACCAAAATACACTACGGCCATCCTAACGGTATCGGTAGATAATGTTACTGAGCAATAACGATCAGCACATCGCCCTCCATTACGGAGTCGCCTTTGTTTACACGGATCTCGGCAACTGTGCCAGCCTCCTCAGCCTCGATGTTGTTTTCCATCTTCATAGCTTCGAGAACTACCACACACTGACCTTCTTCAACCTTGTCGCCTACTTTCACCGGCACATCAACGATAGTACCAGGAAGTGGAGAGTTGACTGTAGTAGTAGCGCCAGCAGCAGGAGCAGCTACAGATGCAGCGGGTGCGGGAGCGGCAGCAGGTGCGGGAGCAGGTGCAGCAACTACGGGAGCGGCAGCAGGTGCAGCAGCTACGGGAGCAGCAGCAGGTGCGGCAGCTACGGGAGCGGCAGCCACAGGTGAAACCTCAGGAGCAGGAGCGGGTGCGGGAGCAGGTGTTTCAAGAACTTGTTTGGGTATCGATTCTTCAACAGTTACCTGGAAAGGAATACCATTCACCTCTACAGAGATGTCGTTGCCTTCGATATCGATTACGGCTACATGATAAGAACGGTCGCCAATTTTAAAATTATATTCTTTCATATTGTTGTTTCACAAAAGCATGAAGGTCGTTGACATAGAAAAAACCTTGATGCTATTATTTTTTAAAGGGGTTCATATTATAAATCTTATCACTCCAAGGGGAATAGTTGGGGCCCGACACGCGACGGATAGTGATCACGTTGGCTTCATGGTCGTGCATCTCCCGAGTAAGCAGAGTGAGAGCCGATGCAATAGCAGCCAACACCGCCTCGTTGGTGGTAAGGCTCACGCTATTCACAGCAGGTTTGTTTTCTTCCATCTTAAATGATATTTTATTTAGCTTTCAAGTTCAAAATCAATCCAAAGTCACCAAGGTGGATATAGGGAAGTCTGCCCTAAGACAGACATCCCATATCGTTCAAGCAACAAATATTATTTGTTCTTGCAGCATTCGCCATTGCCTTCGCAAGCTTTCTCGCACTGGTGATCGCAAGCTTCACCTTCTTTGCAGCAAGCTTCGCCTTCTTTGCAGCAGCCTTCTTCAGCCTGGCAGCAGCCTTCAGCATGTTCTTCGCAGCAAGCAGCAACCTCTTCGGTAGCAGTGGTGTCGTTTTCTTCGGTAGTAGCATTGCTATTGCAAGCAGCCATAGCGAAAGCGAAAGAGAGGGCCATGAAGCCACCCATTAAAACTTTGTTCAGTTTCATAGTTGTTTTTTTTTGAATTGATTTATAAAGATGAATAACTATAATTATTTACTATTACAGAGGGATGTTGCCATGTTTCTTCATGGGCAGATAGTCCTTCTTGGTAGCGAGGGTCTGCAACGCGCGAATCACGCGGAAACGGGTGTTGCGAGGCTCGATAACATCGTCGATATAACCGAACTTGGCTGCAGCATAGGGGTTGGCAAACTGATCGTTGTACTCCTTCTCCTTCTCGGCCATGAAGCGGGCTTTCTCTTCGGGATCTTCAATCTCTTTGAGAGCGCGGCCTTGAAGCACCTCTACGGCACCGCTGGCGCCCATCACAGCAATCTGGGCCGAAGGCCATGCATAGTTCTTGTCGCTCTTGAGGGGTTTGCTGGACATCACGATGTAGGCACCACCGTAGCTCTTACGCAGCGTCACGCACACTTTGGGCACCGTGGCCTCGCCATAGGCGAAGAGCAACTTGGCACCGTGATCGATAACACCTTGGTACTCTTGACCGGTACCAGGGAGGAATCCGGGCACATCGACCAAGGTAACCAAAGGAATATTGAAGGCATCGCAGAAGCGGACAAAGCGAGCGCCTTTGCGGCTGGCATTGCTGTCGAGCACACCGGCCATCGACTTAGGCTGGTTGGCTACGATACCAACGCACATACCGCCCATGTGGGCAAAACCAACGACGATGTTGGTGGCAAAACGCTCGTGGATTTCGAAGAACTGGCCATCGTCAACAATAGCTTTGATGACAGTCTTCACATCGTAGCTCTGGTTGGGGTTGTCGGGAATAATCTCGTTGAGCAGATCCTCTTTGCGATCCACAGGGTCGTTGGTGGGACGCAGCGGAGGAGTCTCCATATTGTTGCTAGGCAGATAGTCGAGCAGGTCGCGCATCAGCTGAATGGTAGCCTCTTCGGTTTCACCCACAAAGTGGGCCACACCGCTCTTGGTGGCATGCACCATTGCACCACCCAGTTTCTCGGTCGAAACATCTTCGCCGGTCACGGTCTTCACCACCTTGGGACCAGTGAGGAACATATAGCTGTTTTTCTTCGACATGAAGATAAAGTCGGTGAGAGCAGGACTGTAAACAGAGCCGCCGGCACAAGGGCCGAAGATGGCGCTGATCTGAGGCACCACGCCCGAAGCCATGATGTTGCGCTCGAAGATCTCGCTGAAGCCCATCAGCGAGTTGCAACCTTCCTGGATACGAGCTCCACCCGAGTCGTTCATACCGATAACGGGAGCACCCACCTTCATAGCCTGATCCATGATCTTGCAGATCTTGAGGGCCATAGTCTCACTGAGCGAGCCAGCAAAAACAGTGAAGTCCTGGGCAAACACATACACCAGTCTGCCATTGATAGTACCATGACCGGTTACCACGCCGTCGCCCAAAAACGACTTCTTCTGCATGTCGAAATTGGTACAGCGATGAGTCACAAACATGTCCGTTTCTTCAAACGAACCTTCGTCGAGCAGCAAAGCAATGCGCTCGCGGGCCGTCAGTTTGCCCAGCTCGTGCTGCTTGTCTATACCTTTTTGGCCGCCGCCCATTCTCGCTTCGTTACGTTTGTCGAGAAGCTCTTTAATCTTTTGTTCAAATGCCATAGTTATACTATACTTTTATATTATTTCATTATTTTTAGACAGAGGCAGGCTCATCGCCTTCATTCCCCTACCGGTCTGTCCGATAGTGAGTACTAACCATCATGTTTTCATTAAGTTAAAATCGTTTCACACCACACCGTCTCAACGTATTTCATATATTATCCTAGCCGATTTTAACATAATTTTTCACTATCAGCCATATTGCAAAAATACAAACAATATTCCGATTGACAAAAAAAAAAACATTCATCTTATCATCATCTCACCGTTAATAACTCCATAACACATACAATATCAACAATATTTATATGGCATGAAGAAACGCTATTTCGCCTTATTGCTTCGATGCAAACAACGGCTCAATATCACCCCCCAATTGGCCGCGTTCGAACCAGCAGCATGCTGCTATAACCTCCGCAGCTATGCAGCTATAGCCTTCACAGCATGCTGCTATAGCCTTCACAGCTATGCTGCAACAACAGAATTGCACCATGAAACGATGGTATCATGGCTTGAAATGATCATTTCATGGCTTGATACCATGGTTTCATGGCATGATACCACGAACATCATCTATTGTACAGTACACTTCAAACATAATGCAACCCGTTGGCGTAATTAATCTAGAGCATATTTGATATGACCAAGGGGGCCGCCCAAGAGGTAATTGACATATTGTAAAGTAGTGAAATATGTTATCTTACAGATATCTCTGGCGAACAACCCAGCTGGCTGTTTGGCAAAGTTCCGGTTAAGCAAAAATTGCCCCACAAACTGAGAGAAGTCGGTTTCGCTACGCCTTCCGGCTTTTGCAAAAGGGATAAAGGTCGTTTTCAAATCATTACTCGCTCCGATCGTGGAGATACTTGGCCTCGGTAATGTCAAAATAAATTTTGTCAATCGGAATATTGGTTGTATTTTTGCATAATAGTTGTGTATATTGATAACCTTTTATAACAAACTGAATTCTAGTACAAAAATACGAAAATTATTGACATACACAACTTCTTTTGAAAGATATTATTTACGAAATAAATTCATCTATCAAGTGTTTGTTTATTCTTTATCTTTGCAAATCCAACAACTGTTGTCCCTGTCTGTAAATGAGAACAGACATCAGAGGGTGACAAATATGAGTCACCCTCTGATTTTTCTTTTAATTAGCTTCATTCTGACTGCATGTAGCGGACATGGACAGCTCGTTGACACTGGAGAGTCTATTATCTTCCAACATTCTCAAGGTACCTCATTTTCACAAGGGCTATCGGATGATGCGGGCGATGCGTTTTTCTTCATGGATTTCAAAACCAGAAAGACTCTATGCGAATACAATTCCGAAGGCAAATGCATCAATACAATAAGCATTGACAGCCTATCTAAAAAATACGGATATTTTAAGAGCTGCCACGTTTCAAAAGATAGGATTATTCTGCTTGGCGAATATAGCAATCAAGTTCTTGTCCTTGGTCGAGAAGGCAAGTTGATGAAGC
>JAZUDW010000066.1:0-44286 GCA_045639845.1 Bacteroidales bacterium | reverse complement strand
AGGACCTACACAGCCTCCTTCGCAGCCGACACCACCTCCGGCGGATCCGGCAGCATGATGGGCGACTAACATCCAAGTGAATTGTGAATAAAAAAAATATTCACAATTCACTCTTCACCAAAAACTTGTCACAATCAAATCAACAGATCAACAGATCAACAGAACTCCAAAAACTAATTCTCAATTCACAATCAAATTAGTGCTGATGCGATAAATTTGACCAATATAGCTATATATTGCTGTGAATTAAACATTTATTACATACAATACATTTTTTGATTTGATTTTATCGCTTCGCTAAACGTAAATTATCGAGAATGTGACGTGAATTATCGAAAATTCACCATCCTACACATAATGAATGATTTAACCATAATCATTTACAAAAATTGGCTCCACGATGGGTAGTGTAGCTCTTGGCTCCACAATGGGTATGTGTAGCTGTTGGCTCCACAATGGGTATGTGTAGCTCTTGGCTTCACAATGGGTATGTGTAGCTGTTGGCTCCACAATGGTCGCCGACCTTCGGTTCACAAATCACAAATCACTAATCACTATTCACAATTCACAAATCACAATTCACAAATCACAATTCACAAATCACTAATCACAAATCACTAATCGCAAATCACTATTCTCTAATCACTAATCACTATTCACTAATCACTAATCACTATTCACTAATCACTAATCACTATTCACTATTCACTAATCACTAATCACAAAAAAAACCATGTTCTCCAAAGAAACGATATCTCTCATCTTGTCGGTGGTCCTGGTGGTGTCGGGAGTGGTGCTCTCGTTCATCAGCTTCTTCATCAGCGAGGACCATGTGATCGACGATTCGGTGCTCTGGTATTTCGCCCAGACGCTGATATACGCAGGCAGCGTGTTTGGGTTGAAGAACTATGTAGATTACAGGCTGAAGCTGCCTAAGAAATGACGGGGCGGGACCCCGCTGGCGGCACCATTTTTTTATCATCATTAAACATGAACAACTATGCATCATTTCTCTATGAATGAATTCAAGCGCAGCAGCGTGGCGCGCGAGAGGGGCATCGACAACACGATACCCGAACAGGCAAGGAAGAACCTGGTGCTCCTGACGGAGCGGGTGCTGGATCCGGCTCGCGAGCGGCTAGGGATGCCCATCATCGTCAACAGCGGATACAGGTGCCGGGCGCTCAACAAGGCCGTGGGCGGCTCGCCCACCTCTCAGCACCTCTCGGGCGAGGCAGCCGACATCTCGTGCCTCGACAACAACCGCCTGCTCCAGATACTCAAAGAGCTCCCCTTCGACCAACTGATAGCCTACAGGGACAAGCGTCAGGACTCCCGCATACTATGGATCCACGTGAGTTTCTCAGCCTCACGAAGACGAGGCATCGCCTTCTCCTCATTCAAGTAAGGATCTGTCCTTTTTGGGGCAAAAGCGATCAGCAAACCTACAAACCCCACAGCACCCCCTATCGCACCATCCACAATCCACCATCTACCATCCACCATCTACCATCCACAATCCACCACCCACAATCCACCACTCACAATCCACCACTCACAATCCACCATCCACAATCCACCACTCACAATCCACCACCCACAATCCACCACCCACAAAAAACTCAATTCACAAATCACTAATCAACAATCACCAATCACTAATCACTAATCACTAATCAACAAACACGCACCGACGATCTTTTGACTGTCAGTGCGTTTTTTTCTGTTTCATCGAGGACTATTGCCTCGTGGCTGGTGGAGCTGGGCGGATTCGAACCGCCGTCCAAACAAGTAACAGATATGCTTTCTACATGCTTATCTTGTGGTTAATTGTCGGGGCCACTCCGGACACAAGCACCCAAGGTGGACCTTAGCGACTAAGAGTTCATCGGCGTGTAGTCGCATCGCACCGACTATCCCATTCTCACGAGCACCTCCGGATCCCAAACCGATGGGCGAACTTCGGGGGAGATGTCTTGTCCCCACACCTGTGTGGGGATTAAGCTTTAACTTACTATGCTTCGGTTAAGCAGCAAGAGCGTAGTTATTTTCGCCAATTATTGTTTGCACCCGTTTTCAAGGCTTCTAGTGCTTGAGCCTGCATGCTTACTTACCCATTATCCTTGCTGTCAAAACCGGTCAGCCCCAGAATCATGAAGTAAGATACAAAAAAGGCTCTCTGAATCAGAGAGCCTCTTATGTTTGGCGGTCTGGACGAGACTCGAACTCGCGACCCCATGCGTGACAGGCATGTATTCTAACCAAACTGAACTACCAGACCATTTTTGCATCATTTTGAAGAACTCTTGTTTTTTCCCTTGATTGCGAGTGCAAAAGTACGACAATTTTTCGTTCTACCAAATTTTTTTTTGCAATTATTTTCATTTTTATAGTCATCGTATTGATTTTCAACTGCAATTTTTTTGTATTTTTTTTCATGCACACCCTATAAAAACAGCTACAAAACGCCTTTCGACATGTCGATTTTCATGAAAATTCGTATTTTTGCAAAAAAGACAAAAACACAAATGAACCGTATCTATAACATAATCTTTGACTTAGGCGGTGTTATCTATGATATCCGCTACGAAAATATTGCCGATGCTTTCGTGCGTCATGGTGTCACCAATCTCGGAAACTTCTTCTCTAGAAGCTTCCAAACCAACGAGATGGACCTCTTCGAAGAAGGCAAGATGAGCGAAGCATCCTTTCGCGACTACGTGCGCCACATCACACAAGCTCCGCTCACCGACACAGAGATCGACGAGATCATCAACGCCATACTTATCGATATTCCCGCCCACCGCATAGCCCTTCTGCTGGCCCTGCGCAAAAAGTATCGCGTATATCTATATAGTAATACCAATGAGACAAACTATAAATGCTACACCGAAGGCATGAAACGCAAGTTCGGCTTCGATGTCTTTAGCGAGTGTTTCGACCACGCCTACTTCTCGCACCTGATGGGCATACGCAAACCCGCCCTCGAAGGGTTCCAGCTGATCGTATCCGACAACGGCCTACGGCCCGAAGAGACGGTATTCATAGACGACAATATGCCTAACGTAGAGGCAGCTCTGAGAGCCGGCATCCACGGCTGCTACCTCGACCCCGCCCACGATGTGGGCACCCTCTTCGACGAAGGCTTCAACTTCCGAACAGCCCTGATGCAGGGCTGAGTCGTCATGCTTCGATCCCCGAGCGAAGCGCCCCGACTATTGAAAACACCAATATTCACGAGGATTGGATCCTCGGCGGTCACCGACCTCTGTTGCCGTTTCTCAGAAGGCATAAAGAATATTAATGGAAAAAGTAATGGTAATTAATGTTTAAAACAAGAACTGACATTTAGCTTTGCTAAACGCGAATTCATGAAAATTCGGGGGGGGGCTACGATTTCTTGTCGCACTTATACTCGTGTGCGCGTTTAGGGTTCATGGGGAACCAGCCTTTCTCCACACGACGTTTCTGCTCAAATAATTCGTAGATGGACCAGAACGACGAGAAGCCAAACACCCCGAGGAGCGACGAGAGCACCACCTGATGTACCACTAAGGCGACAACGACTGCCGCCAGACCGGCAAAGAGAAAGAGCCACCAGAGCTTGGTACCGAAATGATACTCGATCTTGATAACAAGAGGATGGAACATGCCGATGCATACAAAGGTGGCTGCGCCTATGATGATACCTGTGAAATTCATATCTGATGGTTACTTTTTTTTACGATATTATAGTATTTACTAAATAATTACCAACACAATGCATTCGTTTTATTGTTCTCATTGACACACGTAACACCTTTTAGCTTCAAGCCTTTAGTTTTTTTGGGGAGCATCATTGTTGAGACTGCAAAGATACGACTTTTTTTTACATTGCAGAGGATAAGGTGACTTCTACAAATTAAGCAAAGAGGTGTTTTGGAGGAGTTCTGGCTCGATCATGCGGTGGTCGGAGCTCTGCTGGTTGCAATAGACCACCATGCGGTAGAGCGGCATATTCCACACACGGTCGGCATCCTCGACGGTGAGGGTGTGCAGCCTAAGCTCTTCATCAGTGACGTGATGGTGGTGGATGATGGCCATATTCTCATCAAACATTAGGTCGAACTTCAGAAAGTCGATAAGCACATAGGTGGATTTACGTCCGTGGCGAGGTCTGATACGCTGGGGATAATCGACCTTGATGCTACCACCGTAGCCGGCATTGCATATGTCGTGAAGCAGACACACAACGGCTATACTCATGCGGTCTTCGGTCTGCCACCGACGCTGCCACTCGTGCAACTCTTGAGGTGCCGATGCCGGAAGGGGCGCAAAAGCATAAGCCAAGGTCTCGAGCTGGTGCCACGCATTGCCGCCAACAAACTGATGATGACGACAGGGCACGGTATAGAAATCGGACTCACGAAGAAACTTGAGCAGTCGGTTGATCTTACGCCCGGAGCCATCGGACACCCGAGTGAGTATGCGCTCATATTGCTCACGAAGCCAAGCTGAACGCTCGGTATCGGTCATAGTATGTTGGAAATCGAAATAATCGTAGTGCATAGAATGAAAGGTGTTTTTTTGAGGTGGGTGATTTCTAAGAATCAATATATCTTTCTATGATTATCTTATGTGTTTTTCGGACTCTCGCCGGCATCCTTGGAAAGAAATCTGCTTCGCGACAGACTCGAAACCATCAAAAAACCAATTATTAGAAGCCTCCTAAGGATACCATTGGGAACAACGCCGGATAGAAGGACAACATTAGTCGCCCTTATTGCCGAGCGGCGTGGAACGAGGGGCAGCGGGCGACACCTGCGGCCTGTCTTGAGGTTTCTGACCTTGTTTCTCTTCCCATTTGAGACGCTGTTCCTCCATAGACTGACGGATATCGTTGCGGAAATCGCCAGCCAAACGAGCACGCCGGAGTTCGCGCTGCTCCTGCATCTGCTGTGCGAGGCGCTGACACTCGCGGAAACACGAAGCCGCGTAGTACTGACGGCGAAGAAGGCCCGTGGTATCGGCCCGGGTGGTCTCGGGACACGCTATCACCAAGGAGTCGCCACAGCCGTCGAAGGCCCCCACATGCACCTGGCACTGGCCATTGGAAAAGGTGATCTTTCGGAGTTGCGTGCAACGGGCAAAGGCTCGCTCATCGACATGCATCACCGAAGAGGGCAGCACCACCTCGTGCAACAACACACACCCATGGAAAGCACCATACTCAATGGTGGTGACCGAAGGGGCTATCTCAACACTCTGGAGCTGGGTGCTGCCGTCGAAAGCACCCGCCGCCACCGTGACGACATCATATTTATGGCGATGGAAACGTACCTGCGAGGGGATGACGACCCGAGCGGTATAGGGAGCAGCGTAGGTGCTGAAGGGTGCACATACAGCCACGCTGTGCTTGTCGAGCACCCGACAATAGAGGGGCTTTCCATTGCTGGATACCACAAACTGCTGGGCCCATAGCATCAAGGGCATCAAGAAGAACAGGAGAGATAGTACTTTTCTCACAATACTCATAGCATAAAGAATTATTCTATATGTTATACGCAGATTGTCTGTTTTTGTTCCCTGCGCCCGTGGTGCTACCGCGAGGGAACGCTCTATGGGCAGGCCCTTACGAGGGGGTGGGCTTTTATGAAGGGGCTCTATAATAAAGACCGAGGAACGACGTTATTGTTTTCATGAAAAGACTATTCCTTACCGCATTTTTCACGATAGCCTCTTTGCTGTGGCCACTCATGGCTCAGAACTACACCTCGAACAACGCCAAAGCCATCAAGCTATTCGAGAAAGGACAGAAAGCCCTGTATCAGGGCAACAGCATAGGTGCCATAGAGTGCTTCCAACAGGCAGTAGCTGCCGACCCCCAGTTTGCGGAAGCCAACCTGATGCTGGCCGAATGGTATTACGACCAGCACCAACATGACCTATCGGCCGACTATTACTATGCCGTAACCAAGAGCCACCCCGCTTTCTTCACCCGTGCCTGGCTCCAGCTGGGTGCCATAGAATTGCAACGGGGCAACAACCAGAAAGCCCAAGAGAACTACCACGCTTTTCTAGGCTACGAAAAAAAGAACCCCGAGCTGATCAAAGAGGCCGAACGGGGTATTGCCACTGCCCTATTCCGCATCGAGGCCATGAACCACCCTGTGAACTTCCAACCCGAAAACCTGGGTCCCAACATCAACACTGCCGACGATGAATACTTGCCTGCCCTCACGGTGGATGGCAACACGCTGGTGTTTACCCGACGAGTGCCCCGACGCCCTTCGACGGCCAGCGGTCTAACCGAGGAGGAGGATTTCTATATAAGCAACTTTGTGGAACAGTCGTGGACCAAGGCCGAGCGCATGAGCGAGCCCGTGAACAGCAACGACAACGAGGGTGCCCAATGTCTGTCGCAAGACGGAAAGATTATGTTCTTCACCGCCTGCGGCCGCCCAGATGGAGCCGGACGATGCGACCTATATATGTGCGTACGCAAAGGCGACGTGTGGTCGAAGCCTCGCAACATGGGCACGCCTGTGAACAGTGGCAGCTGGGAGTCGCAACCTTCGTTCTGTATAGACGGACGCACGCTCTATTTCGTGAGCAACCGCAAAGGTGGCTATGGCGGCATGGATATATGGAAGACGGTCTTCACCGACGGCCAAGGATGGAGCGCCCCGGAGAATCTCGGCCCCTCCATCAACACCGATGGCGACGAGATGAGCCCCTTTATCCATTTCGACGGCCGCACGCTCTATTTCAGCAGCAACGGCCATATTGGCATGGGGGGCATGGACCTTTTCCGCTCGACGATGAACGACGACGGCACCTGGAGCACCCCCATGAACCTGGGCTACCCCATCAACACCGATGGCGACGAGACCAATCTGCTTGTGGCCCGCGATGGCCGCAGCGCCCTCTTCTCGAGCGACCGCCCCGGCGGCTACGGCAAGCAAGACCTCTACACTTTCGACCTGCCTCAGGCAGTGAGAGCCACCAGCGTAGATTACGTGAGTGGCACGGTATCGAATATCAAAACCCACAAGGCTCTGAGGGCTGGCATAGAGGTGATAGACCTGCACAGCGGCGAAGTGGTGGCTACCACAAACTCAGACCCTACCGACGGATCCTATCTGGTAAGTCTGCCCGAAGGGGGCCAATACGCATTCCATGTCAGTGCCAAGGGGTACTTGTTTTTCTCGGACAACTATGACCTTGGTGCTTCGGGAAACGACAACGACTATTTCACCAACGACATAGCAATGCAGCCCATCGAGGTGGGCGAATGCATCACCCTGAGAAATGTATTCTTTGCCACCGGCCAGTATGTATTGCTGGAGGAGTCGCAAGCCGAGCTGGACGCCGTGGTACGCCTGCTACAGCAGAACCCCACCATCCATGTGGAGCTGGGCGGCCACACCGACAATGTGGGCAAAAGCGAGGCCAACAAGGTGCTGAGCGAACAGCGCGCCAAAGCTGTGATGGACTACCTGGCCCTCCACGGCATCGACGCTGGCAGGATGACCTACAAAGGTTATGGGGAGACACGCCCCGTGGCCAACAACGACACCGAGGGGGGGAGAGCACAGAACCGTCGTACCGAATTTAAAATCATATCTAAATAACTACACTCTATGGGAAAGAAACTTGTAGTGGTTCTCACAGGTGCCGGCGTGAGTGCCGAAAGCGGCATCAGCACCTTCCGCGACAGCGACGGACTGTGGGAACATTATCATGTGGAAGATGTGGCCACACCCGAAGGCTACCAGCGCAACCCCGAGCTGGTGCTCAACTTCTACAACGAACGTCGCCGACAACTGTTTGCCGCAGAGCCTAACGAAGCACACCGCCAATTGGTGAGACTGGAGAAGTATTGCGACGTGGTGATCGTGACCCAAAACATAGACAACCTTCACGAACGGGCCGGATCGCAGCAGGTGCTTCATCTGCACGGCGAACTCACCAAAGCGCGTAGCGAACGTAACAGTGACCTCATCGTTGAGATTGGCGAACAAGACATACACCTAGGTGACAAAGCACCCGACGGGGCCCAACTGCGCCCCCATATCGTATGGTTTGGAGAGGCCGTACCCAACATAGAGCCTGCCAGCATCCTCTGCGAGAAGGCCGACTATTTTGTGGTGATAGGCACCAGCATGGCCGTATATCCGGCTGCCGGATTGATACACTATGTGCCCCGTAGCACCCCTTGCTATCTGGTAGATCCCAAAGCCGTAACGGTATCACGCCCCATCACCGTGGTGCAAGAGAAGGCCAGCACAGGAGTGAAGAAGGTAGTGGATATGATTCTGGCCGAGCTGTGATTTTGATTTGTTGATTTGTTGATTTTTGTTGAATCGTTGATTTGAAAATCGCAGATGTTCTCTGTTCAACCGTAGGTCTGCGACCGCAGTAGATCTATCAGATAAACAAATAAACAGCGACAGCTTCACTTTTCCCTCCGCTTTCAAACATCGCCTAAAAAAACTTAAAAACATCAAAGCTCGTACGCTATTTGCAAAAAAGGCGTATCTTTGCACCTTAAAATATTGATTCAATTATGAAAAAAGCATTATTATTTGTAGCCCTTATCGGCATGGCTTTCAGCATGAAAGCACAGAACTTGACATCTATCTACAATGGCCAGAATCTGGTTCAAAACGACACCGTGGCTGTCAACTTCACTGAACCTGAAGTTAATGTCCGCGTGCATATTCACAACAACACCAACCAAGCTATCAACTGCCAGACCCGTTGCGAAGCCCTCGGCGAGTCGCCTATCGTGATCACCGCCATCTGCGCCGGCCAGTGCCAGACAGGTAGCGTTTCGCCCGAATACATAGTTCCCGCTGGTGACACTTACACCGGACTGTTTGTGGATTTTGAAAACGAGAATCCCGCTACCCCTAGTGTCACCGCTTACTACAAAGTAACAACCTATAACGTTGACGATCAGAGTGACAACTCTATCATCTACCTAAAACTTGAGTACGGCGAAGTGGGCATCCTTATCAGCCAAGTTGACGAGGCTGAGGTTCTCGCCTACCCCAACCCTGCTATCAGCAATGTGAACATCAATTACACCCTCCCCGCAGGCACCACCTTCGGCACCCTTCAGGTGCGCAACATCCAGGGCGCTGTGGTGATGGAAGCTCCCGTGAACACCAACCAGGGTACTCTCTCGCTCAATGTAGAGAACCTGCCCGCAGGCATCTACACCACCGCTATCAACGCCAATGGTATGCTGATGGGTGTGAGAAAACTCGTGATCAAATAATGAGATCTTTGAATGATTGGTGATCTGTAATTGAGAGGTCGGTAATCTGACAAATTTCTTTGCTGGACAGCATCGTGCGTTCACTAACGATCAATGGTCTGAACCGAACTGTTTTATCTGATCGCTGATTCTTTACTTTGAATATCTCATCACTAACAGCAAGGGAGGCTTATCTCGAAAAAGATATGCCTCCCTTATTATTTATAAATCAAGGGGAAAAGAGTGCATTGTTCAATACTTGTTGAAAACATTATCGGCCACTATGCCTATACGTTGCAATTAGTTTGTAATTTAGCTTTCCGATAGGCCACGTGGCAGCTATCAATAATTATCTGAATAAGTGTTAATAATATAAAGAAGACGACTCATGCAGACCGATTTGTTTTTGGATTTCGGAGAGGCAATGCCCGAAAAAGAGCAGCCTAAAGACAAGAAAACGTCGAATGCGAAAAAGAAGAAGGCCAACGAAGTCCCCTCAGACTCGAGTTCGGCCAACACGATGACAACCGAAGTCAACATTGGTCAGCCTCTCGGGAACGAGGTCGCAGCCCACCAAAAAGCGATAAGCACGCCACCCACCGACTCAACAACCGAAACCATTAATAATAATGAAAAGAATCAATCATTAAACAATAACCTCGATACGCCGATGCCTACAAACAAAGACCACACGACTTATACCTCTAATGAAATCATGAGTTCATCTGTTGAATACTTCAAGGGTGATGAACTTGCCGCCAATGTTTGGATGAACAAATATGCCCTTCGCAACGGCAACGACATCTTTGAAATCAATCCCGACATGATGCATCGTCGTCTGGCCAAAGAGTTTGCACGTATCGAAGCCTGCTACCCCAACCCCCTCAGCGAGGAAGAGATCTATCAGTTGTTCAAGGACTTCAAGTATATCGTGCCGCAAGGTAGCCCAATGTCGGGCATCGGCAACGACTATCAGGTGGTATCGCTGTCTAACTGCTTTGTGATAGGAAACAACGGCAGTTCCGACTCCTACGGCGGCATCATGAAGATAGATCAAGAGCAGGTTCAGCTCATGAAACGTCGCGGCGGTGTGGGCCACGACCTATCACATATCCGCCCCCTCGGCACTCCTGTGAAGAATAGCGCTCTCACCTCTACTGGTATCGTTCCCTTTATGGAGCGTTTCTCCAACACTACCCGCGAGGTGGCTCAAGGAGGCCGTCGTGGCGCCCTTATGCTCAGCATCTCCATCAAACACCCAGATGCCGAGAATTTTATCGATGCCAAGATGGAACAAGGCAAGGTGACTGGTGCCAACGTATCGGTAAAGATTACCGACGAATTTATGCGTTGCGTGGTCGAGAACAAACCTTTCGTGCAGCAGTATCCTATCGATAGCGACAATCCCAGCATCACTAAGGAGATTGATGCCCGTGCTCTCTGGAACAAAATCATACACAACGCATGGGCCTCGGCCGAACCTGGTGTACTTTTCTGGGACACCATTATTCGCGAGTCGGTTCCCGACTGCTACGCCGACTTCGGCTACCGTACCGTCTCTACGAACCCCTGCGGAGAAATACCCCTCTGCCCCTACGACAGCTGCCGCTTGCAGGCAATCAACCTCTACAGCTATGTAGAGAACCCCTTCACCCCACAGGCAACTTTCAACTTCGACCTTTTCAAAGAGCATGTCACCAAAGGTCAGCGACTGATGGACGACCTTATTGATCTAGAAATTGAGAAGATCGAGAAGATACTGGCCAAGATCGACAGCGATCCTGAGGACGACGAGATCAAGCGTGTGGAACGCAACCTGTGGCTCAACATCAAGATGAAATGTCTCGAAGGTCGCCGCACGGGCTTCGGCATCACGGCCGAAGGTGACATGCTGGCAGCCCTCGGTTATCGATACGGCAGCCCCGAGGCTACCGATTTCGCAGTCAGCGTTCATCGCACTCTCGCTTGCACCGCCTACCGCTCTTCGGTGGTTATGGCTCAAGAGCGTGGCGCTTTCCCCATATTCGATGCTAACCGCGAGAAGCTCAACCCCTTCATCATGCGTCTGGCAGCCGACGATCCCGAGCTCTACACTATGATGCTCCAGCACGGCCGCCGCAATATCGCCATGCTCACCATCGCCCCCACTGGCACCGTGAGCATCTGCACCCAGACCACCTCGGGTATCGAACCTGTATTCCTTGTATCGTACAAACGTCGCAAGAAGATCAACCCCAACGATAAAGACACTTCGAAGCATCGCATTATCCAAGACCAAAGTGGCGACTACTTTGAAGAATACAATGTATTCCATCCCAAGTTCATTGAATGGCTGCGCATCAACAACTATGATGTAGAGGTGGTCAAAGCCATGAACGACAGCCAGCTCCAAGAAGTTGTGGCTCAGTCGCCTTACTATCATGCCACCTCGGCCGATATCGACTGGGTGAGCAAAGTAAAGATGCAGGGTGCCATCCAGCAATACGTAGATCACTCCATCAGCGTTACCGTCAACATTCCCAAAGAGACCACCAAAGAAATAGTAAGCACCATCTATCAGACGGCATGGGAGTCGGGTTGCAAAGGATGCACCATCTACCGCGAAGGGTCACGCAACGGTGTGCTTGTGTCAAACAGCGAGTCGGCATCTGCCGAGCCTCACTTCAGCGACAACAAAGCACCTAAACGTCCCAAACGTCTGGAGGCTGAGATTGTACGCTTCAAGAACGACCACGACGACTGGATTGCTGTGGTAGGTATGTATGAGAACCGCCCATACGAGATCTTTACCGGTAAGGCTGAGAGTTTCCTCTTGCCCAAATGGGTAGAGAAAGGCTGGGTAATCCGCACCAAGGAACAGGGCGACGAGCATGCACGCTACGACTTCCAATTCCTGGATCACGACGGCTACAAAGTAACCATAGAAGGTCTGTCGCGTATGTTCAACCAGGAATTTTGGAACTATGCGAAGCTTCTTTCGGGCATATTGCGCCACGGAATGCCTATACCCAATGTGGTGGAACTCATCAGCAAGCTCAACTTCGACGTTGATAGTATTACCACTTGGAAGAACGGTGTAGCCCGGGCATTGAAACGCTTTATTAAAGACGGTACCACCACCGAAGAGGAATGCCCGTCGTGCCATCAGCACACTATTATCTACACTGGAGGATGCAAGCAGTGCACCAACTGCGGATGGAGCAAATGCTCGTAAGATTTTCTGTCCAGAAAAAGAATCCAAACCTTTATAGTTAATACCAGGAGGTAGGTGCCCGCACCTGCCTCCTTTCTTATCCACCTCAGAAAAGCTTTAAGCAGCACCAAAGAGAAGAGACAAATCACACAAAAGGTGCCTTGTTTCAAAAAATAATTTGGTGAATAAAATAATTGTCGTACATTTACAGTGTCTTAATCAACTAAGACACTAAAATAATCATCAATTAAACAATTGACAACAAATGATATAAACCAACATCTAGTAAAGAACAACAGAAAGAAAAGTAGTAATTTATTCATAAATGAGTGATGATTATTGATGATTTGTAGAATCGTTTTCTGTTGATTTGAGAATGCTCGACAAACAAACAGATAAACAACTCAACCGTAGGTCAGCGACCGCAGTAGAGCTACCATCGCCCCCCCCCACTGATCGCTATAAAAGGAGACATTTGTCCGATCACTCATCACTGATCACTAAAAAAGAAAAGAAAATGATTAACATTAAGGATCTTGATTTTCAATACAGAAACACAGTAGTGTTCAATAATATCAATCTTCATTTTGAGAAAGGCTTCATCTACGGTCTTCTCGGAGAGAACGGTGTGGGGAAGACCACGTTGCTGAAGATTATCTCGGGCTTACAGCGTCCCAAAGAGGGCCAATGCACCATAGATGGAATAGAAGCATTTAAGCGTATGCCTTCGATGCTGCAGAGCGTATATTTTCTGCCTGACGCTGTGGAACTGCCCAACAACAGCACTCCCGAGAGCTATCGCAAAGAGATAGCGCTGTTCTATCCTCGTCAGGACGAGCGACATTTCGTTGAGCTAATGGAGCAACTACATGTAGATCCCAAACGTAAGTTTAAAGAGATGTCGTATGGGCAGCAAAAGAAATCGTTGTTGGCCGTTGCTCTCTCGCTAGGCACCGACTATGTGCTGCTCGACGAGCCTACCAACGGCCTAGACATACCCTCGAAGAGCGACCTTCGTGCAGTGCTCAGCCGCCGTGTATCGGACAATACCACCATCATCATCTCTACCCATCAGGTTCGCGACGTTGAGAACCTCATAGACCCTATCGTTATATTATCGCACGACGATGTGCTGCTCAACGCCTCCATAGAACGTATCATGGAGAAACTCTATTTTGAATATGCCAGTGAAGCCAACCCTCAAGCCTTGTACACCGAAATGCTTCCCGGTGGCTATCTCAACGTTGTCCCCAACACTGGCTTGGGCGAAAGCCAAATCAATATCGAGGCTCTCTTCAATGCTGTGCTTCGTAACACGGAAAGCATCAAACGTATGTTCAACTAAAAAAACGACATATCATGAAAAACAATATATTTGACATTGCCCGTTTCGGAATGGTGATATCCAAAGACATAAAGTCTTTTAGATCCCGTTTCGCTTTTGTTATGATATTTCTTGCTGCTATCGACCTAGTGGTATTTCTCACGGTAAGCCTTAGCAGCTCCACTTACCAAATACAACCCCTAGTCCGTTTGTGCATCATCACCTACTGCTCCATCATCGCTGCCACACTGGCACCCTCCACGATATACGGACGTATAAATGGCGGTAACAAAGGTATCTATTATGCCATGCTGCCGGCTTCCAAACTGGAGAAGTTTTTGAGCATGATGATCGTATGCCTTTTGTTGCCCCCCCCTTTGTTCTTTTCTGCTTTCGGTTATTCTCGACACCTTGCTGATGCTGCTTCCCTTTGGTTGCTACGCTCAAGGTTTGTGGAAAGCGCCTATTATTACCCACTTCGCTGAGATGACAACCCAGGCACAAGATGCCTTTATGCTAGCGGGCTTCACGGGCAACGCCATAGGCAAGATTATCAGCTTGTCCGTCACATCACATCTCATCGGTTGCATGTTTTTCTTGATAGGAAACACCTATTTTCGCAAAAACAAATGGATCCTTACCATCCTCGCTATCATATGCATCAATAGCATACTTGAGATGCTGGGCATAACCCTTATCGGGCACATCGACATTGAAAGCATCGGTGAGAATATAAATATCAATAGATTGATCAATGGCTTAATAATATGCGGATGGGCTTTGTTGGCCATACTGACTTGCTGGCTATGGCAGCGAATAAGAAACATGCGATATTAACTCTATAGTAGCAATCTTCCATGGAATTCAAGAAACAAAAACCCATATATCTACAGATAGCAGACACGCTATGTGACCGTATCGCCGCCGGCGAATGGAAGGAACAAGAACGTATAGCCTCGATGCGAGACTTCGGCGCCGAGCTAGGCGTGAACCCCAACACCGTGATGCGTACCTACGACTACCTTCAACAAAGCGAGATTATATACAACCATCGCGGCATGGGCTATTTCGTAAGCAAAGGTGCCACCCTACGCATCCAAGAGATGCAGCGTCAAGAATTTATAAACGAGGTGTGGCCCGACGTGTTTCAACGCATACAACGATTAGGGCTCAAACTCGAAGACCTGGTTGACGCTTACAATACTGAGGCTTAGCGATTATTTTCATCATTCGAAAGATAAAAAAAACAGATACTACATGAAACACATTTTCATCAAAGCAATCACGATATCCTGCTTCTTGGCAGGTATCGCTTCAACGGCCTTAGCCCAGCAGAACCAGAAAAACAGCCCTATTAAAGTCACCACCGGTAAGCTCGACAACGGTATGAAGGTGGTACTCGTAGAGGAGCACTCCTCGCCTATGATCTACGGCGTGGTCGATGTGCATGTGGGCAGCAAAAACGACCCTCTCGATGCTACGGGTATGGCTCACTATTTTGAGCATATCATGTTTAAGGGCACAGATAGTATAGGCACAACCAACTGGGCCAAAGAGAAACCCATACTCGACAGCATAGAAATGCTCTACGACCAGCTCCATGCTACTACCGACCCTGCTCAGAGAAAGGCGCTTCAATCCCATATCAACGACCTTTCGATTGCCTCCACCCAATACGCCATCCCCAACGAGGTAAGCACCATAGCTGCCACTATGGGCGGCACAGGTTTGAATGCAGGCACATCGTACGACCAGACGATGTATCTCAACACATTCCCGGCTAACCAGCTGGAAAAATGGATGCAGTTTTACACCGAACGTTTCCGCAACCCTGTGTTCCGTCTGTTCCAAAGTGAGCTCGAAGCTGTATATGAAGAAAAAAACATGTATGCCGACGGTCCTATGCAAGGATTCCTCGAAATGGTACTAAAGGAAGCCTTCGGCGAGCATCCTTACGGACGCCCCATCATCGGATATACCGAACATCTAAAGAATCCTCAGCCCTCCAAGATGCACGATTTCTACAAGCAGTACTATGTACCCAACAATATGACCCTCATCTTGGTAGGAGACCTGAACCCAGACGAAGCTATGGCTATGGCCCATAGAACCTTTGGGCGTCTGCAACATGGCAATATTCCAGCCGCTAAGACGTACACTTTCCCCACCTTCAAGAATGGTGACATCAAAGAGGTGAAACTCACCCCCATCAAGATGGGAGTGGTGATGTGGCGAGGTATCAGTGTATGCCACGAAGATGCCATTAAACTCGACGTGCTCAACGCTATACTCAGCAACGGCGCCTCCGGTCTCCTCGACCGTCTAGCCCTCGACAATCAACTGCTCGGTGCCAGCCCCTTAGCACTCTCGCTCGAAGATGGTGGTGTGAACGGATTCCTCTATATCCCCAAACTGCTAGGTCAGAGTCATGCAGAAGCTGAGGCTTTGATCATGGCATGTATTGACTCTCTGAAACAAGGACGTTTCGACGAGGACCTCTTGGCTATTGCCAAAATGGACTATGTGGTAGCTCAACAGCGTATGTTTGAAGACATCTACAACATCTCCAATATCTTCACTCAGCTCGACATCAATGGTAAGACTTACGATCAGTTCCTTGCCGAACTCGAATCGGTGAAACACCTCACTAAAGCCGATATCGTAGCGCTGGCTAACAAATACTACGACGACCAGTACCTTACTATTCGTTCCGGTATGGGATTCCCTCAAAAAGACAAAGTCGAGAAGCCACAATGGAAACACCTTGAAAGTCACAACTCCAACGCTAGTTCTCAGTTTGCACAGCGCATCGCAGCTATCCCTGGACAGGAGACCGTACCTCAGGTCATCGAATTTGCCAAAGATATTACAACCACCAAAGTTAACGATGCTTTCCGGCTCTACTCCGTAACCAATCCCGTCAACGACATCTTCGAACTCACTATTACCTACTCTCAAGGCACAAACCACGATGCGGATCTCGAACGTGCCATAGGCTACTGGGAACTCAATGGCACCACTACCAAGGATATGGCCACCTTTTCCAAAGAGCTGCAGAAGATTGGCGCATCTATGAGCCTCACCGCCCATGCAAACAGCACTGACCTCACCATCACCGGATTCGACCCCTCACTGCCCCAGGTGCTCACTCTTGTTGCCCAGAAAGTAAAAAGTCCTGGCAACGATGAGAAACAAATCAGTACCCTCATCGATGGCTTTATGACCGAACGTCAGTCTTTCAAGACAGATGCCTCTGCCTGGGCCGATGCAGTGATACAATATGCATGTTACGGTTCTCAGTCGCCTCTGCTGAGACGCACACCGCTAAAAGAGTGGAAGCAACGCAGCGGTGAAGAGTTGCTGGCCGAAGTAAACCGTTTGTTCAACTACGACGGCCACATCACTTATACCGGAAACTGTGACCCTGTTCAGGTAGCTCAGTTGCTGGCTGTATCTGGCCTTGTGAAAGATAACGCATACCACGGTGTAGAGATCTTTAACCGCAAAAACAACATGAGTAAGCCTCAGGTATTTGTGGCCGACAACAAGAAATTCAATCAAAGCAATATCTACTTTATGGTGCCCGGCGAGGTTCCCACACAGCACGACCGTGCCATCAGCTCTGTGTTCAACAAATACTTTGGTCACGACATGTACAGTATCGTGTTTCAAGAGATACGTGAATTCCGATCCCTAGGCTACACTGCTTATTCCACCTTCAGCTACGATCCCTTGCGTCGCGACCGCGGATTCCTGCTAGGCTATCTTGGCACCCAAAGCGACAAGACCCTCGACGGTATCGAAGCCATGCACAACCTCATGACCGATATGCCTATGCTAGCCGACAAATTCCACACGGCACAGAACTCTCTCGTACTCTCGCGCCAGTGCGACCATATCCACTTCCGCTCCCTTCCCTCGCAAATAATAGAGTGGCAACGTATGGGCTACACCAGCGACCCTCGTCCGGACCAGGTCGAGACCATTAAGAATGCCAATATGAACGACCTACAGCACTTCTTTGACACCTACATCAAAGGACGCCCAATCTCTATCATGATGTCTGGCAACACCAAACGGTTCAATATCAAAGATCTCTCCAAGTACGGTAATGTAGTAAGTCTCAAAGAATCTGACATCATCACATGGTAAGTACTATTGAATTGTTGATTTGATTGTCACAAATCACATCTACATGGGTCACTAAACTATAGTTGATCAAACCCAACGACCTTTTTGAAAAGACAATCCAACAAATCGTCATACTACAGAACATACTCCAAAGGCTCATCTAAAGATGGGCCTTTATCATTTAAATTCATTAAATTACGATTAATCAATAAACAGTCATTGGGTATCTACACCTATTGAGAACACCCATTTTTTTCATTTTGCCAAAAGACAATTCAAACATTACACAATGTAATGCATACATTACATAAAAAAAAGACATCATACAACTGTTTGAATACCTGGAAGTTTAAAAAACATATGTAACTTTTATTTTGCAGATTGTAAAGTTTTCTTTACTTTTGCAATCAAGTTTAACATTAAAATTAATTACAACATGAAAAGAAACGATTTATTAATGCCCTATGCCTACAAAAAGATAGGTTGGGTGCTCTTAGGAATGGGAGTGCTGTTCCTGATGATTTGGTTGACAACCGACGGTCAATTCGACTTTTCAATCAACAGCATTCGGTCATTGCTGGGGATGGAACCCATCAAAGTGGAAAACTATATCACCGGACTAAGTGGGTTTAATGCCGAGACCGGCATGCTCAACACACTAACGACTATTCTGATACTTATCGGCAGCCTACTGGTAGGATTCTCTCGTTGCAAAAACGAAGACGAGTTCACACAATTTATACGCTATCGGGCTATGACAATCGTCTTTATCGCCCTAATTGCTATGCACCTTATTATGGAAGTTTGCTTCTGGGGTTTCAATTACCTACTCATTAGAAATTTTGCCATCAAAGTAACACCTATAGTGTATATCCTATGCTTCTACATCATGGTACTGATGGAAAGGAGGAGAAATGAAGAATAACATTCGCGTAGAACGAGCCATCCTAAACATCACGCAAGAGGAATTGGCACAGCGTGTAGGTGTCACCCGTCAGGCCATTCATGCAGTAGAGCACGGCAAATACATCCCCTCTGCCGTACTTGCTATGAAAATAGCTCATGTATTTGGAAAACCTGTAGAAAAGGTCTTCTCTCTTGAAGACAACGACTAAGAGAATGTGCTTGATATTTTGAATGTCTGGCAACAAAGAACGATATCTATAGAAATTCCCCTATAATATAACATGCCTCTGATTGGCTTAATCTTCTGAGATAACTTCTTCTAACACTCAATCCGATTTTTACGATCTAGATAATTCAAAAACGTAATCGCTATTTGTTACCTTTTTCAACACTGACAACCATTTATAAACAGATACGGCCACCCTTGAAGGTGGCCGTATGTTGATTCGCAAATTATGAGTACGTATTTGTTCGGCCTCGTGCGAGGCCAAAGGATGTCGGATCAATCTACCTGATCGAACACATAAGAGTTGGAGGAGGTGATGTCGCCCGAAGAGCCAAGCATCTTGCCGACGATAGCAGTATCGGACGAACGAGGAGTGATATTGAGATCCACATCGGCATCAATTTGCTGAGTGGTGAGGCTTTCTACCATCTGCGGGCCTTCCTGATGGTTGTGTAGCATGCTATTAATGGCCTTGATACGTTCGAGTCGGGAAGCAGAGTCACCGCCCATGGGGAACATCTCTCGTCCACCGGGCATGGGTATGCGTACAGGCACAGGTTGGGCAGTGGGAATGCCAAAGTTATCGTGCGGCAGGGTAGTTGCAGCCACAGTACTTTCGACACGAGGTGCAGGTGCAACAGGAGCCTCTACAAGTGCGGGTGCTTCGGCCACCATCACATCGGTGTCGATGACAGCAGATGAGGTTGCAACAGCTTCGTGACCGAGCGTGTCAACATGCATTACTGATTGAGAAGGGGCCGACATATGAGTATCGGTATAAGGATGGCCTTGGCCGAAGTCACGACTATCAACAGAGGGACGAGGTACGGAAGCAACCTGCTGGGTGGCTACGTCTTTGACAGTCTGCGAAAGCTGGGCATCGGGACGGTGATTAACCACAAAAGGCTCACCTGACGAAGGTGCGGGCTGAGGTGCGGTAGCACTGTTGGAAGGCTCATCGTCGAGGGTATAGATATTACGCTGAGGTGCTGCCGGAGCAGGCTGAGGAGCTACGGGTGGCTGATAAGCCGGTGGGGCAGGAGTCTCGGGTGCAATAGGCTGTGCGGGCTGAGGATTCTGGTTCTGCACGATGGGAGCCGCAGCAGCAGGCTCGGCAGACTGGGGATGGCTCATCACCTGGTAACCTTCGGGAGTAACCTCCTTGACCTGAGGTTGTACAAGTGCCGGAGCAGATGCGTTGTCAAGAGACACAACAACCTTACGACCATCAGCATCGGGATTTTTCTCAAAGCCGGTAGCAATGAGGGTTATCTTGAGTTGGCCTTCGGTACAGGTGTCATCGCTGCCTTCTCCCCATATCACATCGGCTTCACCACCTGTGAGTTCCATGAGGTAGTCGGTAACGTCTTGTATCTCTTCCATGGTGATGCTCTCCGACTGGGCAAAAGCGAAGTAGAGGAGCACGTTTTTAGAGCCACGGATATCATGATCGTTGAGTAGGCTACTCTCTGTAGCGGCCTTAACGGCATCCATAGCACGAGTCTCACCGTGGCCGATACCGGTGCCCATGAGGGCTGTACCGCTATGTTCCATCACGGTGTTAACATCGCGGAAGTCGATATTAACATAAGCATTGACGGTGATAATCTCGGCGATACCCTTGACAGCAGTGAGAAGCACGTCGTCGGCTTTAGAGAAGGCCTCTTCAATCTTCATGGATTTGAAGTTACAGAGCTTATCATTGTTGATGATGATGAGGGAATCAACATGTTCACGGAGCTTCTCTATGCCTTCGAGAGCCTGACGGTTGCGGGTACGGCCTTCGAAAGAGAAGGGCATAGTGACCACAGCCACTACAAGTATCTGCTTCACATCTTCGTCGTCAAGCTCAATGCTCTTGGCTATCTCGGCAATGACGGGGGCTGCCCCAGTGCCGGTGCCACCACCCATACCAGCAGTGATGAAGAGCATCTGAGTATTACGGCTGATGGCCTCACGTACTTCGTCTTTATGTTCTATAGCAGCTTTGCGAGCACGCTCGGGCTTGTTGCCAGCGCCGAGGGTTCCTAACACTATCTTGTTGGGCACCGGGCTGGTTGCAAGGGCTTTCATATCGGTGTTGCAGATAATAAAATCCACACCAGCGATGCCCTGCTTGTACATGTGGTTAACAGCGTTGCCACCGCCACCGCCTACGCCGATGACTTTAATGTATGATGACTGCTCCAAAGGAGCTTCGAATGCCAGCATGGGTGAGTTGGTATAATCTTCCATCTTCGTTTATGTTTTAACGGACTGTTGATCTTTTTGCAAACAGTGATCCTTCAATGTCGCTCAGCACCTGCATTTGTCTGACCACATACCACTGATCACATATCATAAGGTCAACATTTATTTCATAGTTTTTCTTTTTTCACACATGTACACCGTTTGCAAAACAAGCATACTAACATGACGCTCAGCATCTTGTCCTCATTAATAATGTACCATATTCAAATTGTAAAAATAGCACCATTTAGACTGATTTCAAACAGACTTTCGGACAAGTTTTCAACAACTTACTGACAATTGCCACCGTACAGAATGATTGTCAGCATATTGCCAGTAAAATGTTTCTTTTTTTCTCAGTAATCCGACATATGTATTCCTTTTGTGCGACCTGTGATCACCAATCACTGACCATTAGTCACTAACCATAAATAAATCACTGAGCGCATCACCCTGATCAATCGTCATCTATCATGCCTTTATCGACAAACATACCTCGCAGGTATCGTTCTACAGACTTAAAGAACTCACCTTTGGGCTTGGATGGTTTTGAGGTCACTTGATCAAGAGGTTCTGCATTGGAAGCCTTGTTTTCAGGTTCAGGCGTCGGCTCGGGCTGACGAGGAGCAGGCTCGGGACCAGCAGAAACAGCGGCTCGCTGAGAACGGTTGCGTTCGGCCTCTTCAATACCATAGATAACAAGGCCGATACCGGTAGAATACATACCATTGATGAGTTCTTGCGGAGTGTCGGCTTCAAGATGAGTGTTGGGAAGACCGATGCGGCTGTCCATACCAATGGTATAGGTAGCCAGATCTTTGATATTGGTAAGTTGGGAACCACCACCCGTAAGCACCACGCCTCCGATGAGCTGCTTACGATAGTCGCTCACCTGAATCTCGTAATCCACCTGTTCGAGGATCATCTTGGTGCGAGCCATGATGATATTGGAGAGCACCTTCATACTAATCTCTTTGGGATTGGAGCTCTTATGGACGGGTATAGAAATGTAGTCGGAGTCCGACACCGTCTGTGGGAGACAATTACCGAAACGCGTTTTTAGCGACTCTGCCTGATGACGCTGTATCTGGCAGCTTTCTTTGATATCGTTGGTAATGCTGTTGCCTGCCAAGGGGAGCACAGAGGTGTAGCGAATAATATTGTCGGTAAAGATAGCGATATCGGTGGTACCACCTCCAATATCTACGAGGGCTATACCCACATTGCGGTCACTATCATCAAGCACTGCATAAGAAGAGGCTACCGGCTCGAGTATAACGCCTTCTACAGCGAGACCCGCCAGCTCGATAGAGTCGCGGATGCTGCGGAGATTGGCGGTGTTGCCCGTTACCACTTGGAAAGTAGCACGCAGCTCATGGCCCGAAACACCCACCACCGGCATATCGGTACTGAGTTCTTGTCCGTCGATATAATAGCACTGAGGGAATACATGGATAATCTCCTCACCTGGTTTAAGGAGAGCATTGTATTGGGTCTTATTGAGTTCCTCTACATCTTCTTCGAGAATGTACTTGTGGTCGGAGGGTATCATCACCTGCCCCTGAGTACGGGTGCTGCGTATATGCTGCCCAGCTATGCCAACATATACATTATGCACATCAACATTAGCACGGTCGGAAGCCTCGGCCACCGCTTTCTTGATAGACTCGGACGCGGAAAGTACATTGATGACGATACCATGATCGACACCTGCCGACTCTGTTTTTCCGAAACCTAAGATCTTAATTTTTCCAGACTCAGCACGCTGACCTATGAAACAGGCAATCTTAGTGGTACCGATGTCCAATCCAACGATGATTTCATTTGTGTTACTCATATTGCGAAATATTTATATTGATTGTTTATCTTTTTTTAGTGATAAGCGAGGTTACCGCAGTTGATTTGACTATTCGTTGATCTGTTTATTTATTGAACTCACTCTCGAGCATTCTTAAATCAACGATTCATCAATAATTCAGCATCGTTTATTCACTCATCACTATACATATTATTTTTTTTCAGAACAGATCACCTGTCCTTCGTATTTTAAGTTAATCCAATCGTAAGTATCCCAACCCACCTGAGGCATTCCTTGGCGATAGAACACCAAGAGGTCGGAGAACTTTTGATCCAAACAGTCTAACGACCCGACAATCACCTTATGGTTGCCCACTTTCGGCACCAAAACAAGGTCATGTGAGCGGGAGAAGAACACTTGGTCGAACAGGTTGTGAAGTTCTTTATCGCGATACAGATAGCAAGCCAACTGCCACATCTGGACCACACCCAATCGACAACGCAGGCTGTCGGTGGCAAGAGCAGCAAGATCAATATTCTCTTTGTTGGAGGCAAGATGCTCCGACACATCCTCGTTAGCAACAAGCACATTGGCTTCACCCTCGTCACTCAAAGGCAGATAGCGCCCCAGCAAATCGAAATAGCATTCGTCGGCACCAAGAAAGAGATGCATCACGGGAGTACGCTGTTCCACTTTGAGCACCAAACGGCAATCGATGCTCACTGAGACATTGCAACTCTCGACATAAGGATTGGCACACACGATGCGCTGTACCGAGTCGAGATTCACATCACGCACCCGTTTGCTCATAATGGTAGCATACCCCATAAGCACTTGCTCCTGCAGACGCTGGGCAGAAACCAAGGTATCGGCGCCTCTGTAATCCACCTCGGGGGATATACCCCTCACTACGGCGTGCTGACGCACCACATTGGTAACGGTAACAATAACTATTACCGATACCACAAACAAGGCCGAGAGCAGTATTTTGGTGCTTTTCTTCATCACGATTTTTTCTTTAATTATTGGTCGAGCATCATATTAATAGCAGATGCTCATATTATTATCTAAGGTAAGTCTGTCTAAGTTTCTGTTCGATAGCAGGAACCAAGCGATCAATATCCCCAGCACCCATAGTCACCACCACCTCGGGAAACAAAGCCGACACAACTTCGGCCACTTGGTCACGAGGCACCAAGCACTTATTCATGGTCTTGATACCAGAAAGAATCAACTTGGACGAAACCCCTGGTATGGGTTCTTCTCGTGCCGGGTAGATATCCATGAGCACTACCTCATCCAATGAAGAAAGAGCTTCAGCGAACTCACTCGCCAGATCCTTGGTACGTGAATAAAGATGTGGTTGGAACACACCTACCAACCGGCGATTAGGGTAAAGGTAACGCACAGATGCCAAGGTAGCTTTTATTTCTTCGGGATGATGAGCATAATCATCTATATAAACCAAATTGCTTTCATTGATATGATAGTCGAAACGACGACGGATGCCTGCGAAGGAGGACAACCCTCGACGAAGCTCATCTTCGGTAACTCCGCACGCCAAAGCCACTGCCATAGCCACAACAGAATTCTCCACATTGTAAAGGCTTGAATTCGTGAGTTGCATATCATAATACACCTTGTGAGGAGTACGGAAATCGAAATAAATATTGCCCCTACTGCTCCGCACATTGATGGCATAATAGTCGGCATCGATACCATGGGCCGTATAAGTGCTACTGGCCACATAGGCCGGCAGAGTTATAGGGCGATGTGCACAGGCATCAAGATTAGCATGATGATGTTCATGGTCATGATCGTGAGCGCACTCTTCTTCTTCCGAAAGACCTTGCTTCACAAAAATGGTGCCCTCAGGGTCGGTCTGTGCAGCATATTGCTCAAAAGCTTGCAACAGATTTTCGTGCGTGCCATAGATATCTAGATGGTCTGGGTCGGTAGCCGTAATCACGCTGTAGAACGGATGCAACTGAAGGAAAGAGCGATCGTATTCATCAGCTTCCACCACAACCCATTCACTATTGTTGTCAACAAGCATATTACTGCCAAGATTCTTAGATATACCACCCAAGAAAGCACTGCACCCCACATGACTCTGCGACAACAGATGAGCTATCATAGAACTGGTAGTAGTTTTTCCATGAGAGCCTGCAACAGCCACACATTTCTTACCCCGAGTAAGCTCGCCCAGCATCTGCGAACGTTTCATCATAGGCGCCCCACAAGTGCTGAGATACCGATACTCTGCCGTTGTTGTTGGAACAGCAGGAGTAAACACAATTTGGTCGATATGAGTAGGAATCCGACTGGGATCATCTTCAAAATGCACGTTGATTCCTTCAGCCAGCAGCTCGTCAGTGATAGGGCTCGGAGTTCTATCGTAACCATACACCTCATGGCCACGTTGCTTGAAATAACGGGCCAAGGCACTCATTCCTATACCGCCAATACCGAGGAAATAATATACACGGGGTGTAGTATTCATAATTATCTACCTGTAGTTAGTTTTTCTATTTCATCTACAATCAAGTCAGCCGAATGTCGAACGCCCATCTTTCGACACGCCTCAGACATTCGTTGTTGCTGCTGTGCATTAGAAAGCAACCGTTTCAGCACACTGATGCCGACACTAGAACACTCATCATCACGCACCATCAACGCGGCCCCTTTCTCCACAAGCGCCATTGCATTTTTGGTTTGATGATCTTCGGCCACATTGGGAGAAGGAATCAATATGATGGGCTTGCCTACCAGACAGAGCTCGCTGATAGCCATAGCTCCCGCACGAGAGATCACCACATCGGCCGCAGCATAGGCAAGATCCATACGACTAATAAACTGATGCACCTTTACCCACTGCGACACACCAGCCTCCTTGACTTTCTGCACAGCTTCTTCGTACATCCATTTACCTGTCTGCCAAAGAATCTGGACCTGGTTGTCTGCGAAATAGTCAAGATGGTCTATTATCATACGATTGATGCTGCGAGCGCCTAGGCTGCCGCCCACAGAGAGAACGATAGGGCGAGAAGCATCGACATCGAAGTACTGGCATCCGTCGTTCTTCTGGGCCGTCATCTCTTCAATATCCTTCCTCACGGGATTGCCAGTAAATACAATCTTATCGGCAGGGAAATATTTATCCAGTCCTTTGTAGGCCACACAGATAGTAGCTGCATGTTTAGAAAGCATCTTATTGGTGAGGCCAGGATAAGAGTTCTGTTCTTGCAGCAGTGTGGTATAGCCCATCTTAGCTGCCGTTTTCAATGTTGGAGCACTAGCATAACCACCCACACCCACTACAATATCGGGATTGAAGTCTTTGATGATCGACTTCACCATACGTTGGCTTTTGAGCATCTTGAAAGGAACAGCCACATTCTTCAACGTAAGCCTGCGCTGCAGACCAGCAATGGGAAGGGCCACAATTTTGTATCCAGCCGCTGGCACTTTCTCCATCTCCATACGGCCTTCAGCACCCACAAACAAGATCTCAGCATCAGCCCAACGAGACTTAATTGCGTTGGCAATAGCTATTGCGGGGAAAATATGTCCACCGCTTCCGCCTCCACTAATTATTGCTCTCATATTCATTATTCTTTATTATCGATATTATTACTCATTAGAAGAATCCATTACATGATCCGTGGATTCCGTAGAGAAAGCCAAAGCATCGGCTTCCTCTCGTCTTACTCGTTCGTTGTCTTTAGCCACCGATTGTATCACACCAATCGCTATACCCATCGCAAACAAAGCCGTACCACCACGACTAATCAAGGGCAACGTCTGTCCTGTCACTGGCAAAGCTCCTACGGCTACAGCCATATTCACCATCGCCTGGATAAAGACAAGCGTACCCAATCCGGCGGACACCATCGACCCAAAGACACCTTTGCACTCATTGGAGATACAAATACAACGCCAGAAGAAAACAAGATAAACCAACAATACACCCAACCCACCGAGGAAGCCAGTCTCCTCAATGATGATAGCATATATAAAGTCATTGTCGGCTTCCGTCATCAATCGAGCATGGACAGTATTACCGACACCATTACCAACAAAACCACCTGTGGCCACAGCCATACGTGCCATATTCTCCTGCGTCAACTCATCCGGTTTAGGAAACAACCAGGAATCAACACGGTGGCCCCAAGTCGAAGCTCTTTTTAAGAGACCGTCCGAACTCTCTTCCACGTATCCCATAGTCTCACTCATCCGAACCTGTTTCTGATAAACCTGATATGAATAGAAAAGGAATACAACACCCACAACTATCAGAACCGCACCCATCCGCAACACATAGCTACGCTTTACTCCCCCATAGTACATCAAAAACAAACTGGCCACAACCACAAGTGCAGAAGTAGAGAAATTCTCAGGAAGGATCAACCCCGCTACAACAGCCACATTTATCATCAATCCGATAAAGAAATACCGGTTGTCAAGACTATCCTTGTTGAGCGACATCTTCTTGGCCAAAAGGATAATCAATGCCACTTTTGCAAACTCCGATGGTTGGAAACGACCAATATGCGGGACATTAAGCCATCGTCCACCCAACACCAACATCACAACAAGCAAACACAAACAAAAGCCGAAGAAAACCCCCGAAAGCCTTGCCAACTTCCTATAGTCGCAATTGGAAACGCCCACAATAATGATAAAAGTGATAACCACAAAACGAAGATGCCTAAACGTGGCCAACCACGGGGTAGTATATGCCTTGGTGATAGCCTGCAGACCAATAGCACTATACACCGCAACCAAAGAGATAAGCATAAGCAATATGACCGAAAGCCACAGCCATTGATCCCCTTTTAACGCACGAGTCACTTTGAAGTTCAGCGATTTCATATTCCTTCCCAATTATGGTTTCGTCGATAAAGACCTCTTTACACCTCGTTTACTTCTACTGTAAAGCGAGCGCCTTCCTCGCTAGCATCTTTGCCGTTATCGCCAGCAGGCGAAAACAACACCTTGGTAGTTTCGATGTTTCGATAGAAAGCGAGACGCACTGCATCGCCGATATTGGTTGCATCCATGATAGGAGTATAGCCATCAAAAGCCTCATGAATACGACTCGTGTCGTTACCCACAGCTATAATCATGGTCACTTTTTCCTTCACAAGGTTCTCAAGCTTGCTATAGTCAGCCTCTGGGTCATCGCCATTCACAATCCAAACCAATTTCCCTTCGTTGGAATCAAGGGCATACCACGTAGCGTTGACCGACCGGGAAGCAGCATCGTTGACAAATTCAGTGCCACGAATACGGGCCACGAACTCCATACGATAAGGCATCTCATCAAAACGGCTAAAGCAGCTACGCATCTGTTCGTTACGCATGCGACGCAACTTAGCGGAATCAATACCGGCCAATCCAGTGTGTATAGTCTCGCGACCTTGTTTTGCTAAAGTTTCAATGCTCATATTATTTCAGACTTTATTTTTCTTATTCAGATGTTTGCTATATTATTTTAACTTCACAAAAAAGAGTTAACGAAGTTTCAATGTTACTATGCTTAATATTGCAAGAACGATGGCAACAATCAAAAACCTTACAACAATCTTCTCTTCGGCCATACCCTTCTTTTGATAATGATGATGAATAGGCGTCATCAGGAACGGACGAGCCTCAATAGGCACCATCACCCCTGCTGGCAGCTTGTGCTTGCGTCTATAACGCTTGCACCCCAACGTCTGCACGATCACACTCAGATCCTCCATAAAATAAATACCGCAGAGAATGGGAAGAAGCAGTTCCTTACGTATCAAGAGGGCAAACACGGCAATAATGCCACCCAAAGCCAACGAACCCGTATCACCCATAAAGATCTCGGCCGGATGGGTATTGAACCACAAGAATCCCAAGGTAGCACCCATATAAGCAGCAATAAACACAGCCAGTTCACCGATATTGGGCAGGTACATAATGTTGAGATAATTGGCAAAGATAATATTACCCGACACCCATGCCAATATGGCCAATGCACCTCCGTTTACCGCAGCCACACCTGTTGCCAAACCGTCGATACCATCGGCCAAATTAGCCGCATTGCTCACTGCAGTAACTATAAAGATTACCAAAACAACATACAACAGCCACACCCACTTCTGTGCTCCAGTGCCCAACCAGGTGATAATCTTTGCATAATCCAACTCATTATTTTTCACGAAAGGAATGGTAGTCTTGGTAGATTTCACATCTTGACCAGTAACAAAGGTAACCGACTCCCTGATATTTTCACCGTCCATCGTCTCCTCTACAGAAGCCAATTCCGAATTCATTGTAGCATGGTTTGTTTCTCGTACAGTAATATCAGGGTGGAACATTATCAGCAAGCCTACAGCCAACCCCAACACCACTTGGCCTACCACCTTATACTTTCCAGGCAGACCCTTTTTGTTTTTCTTAAAAACCTTGATGTAGTCATCGGCAAAGCCCACCAGGCCCAACCACACAGTAGTACCTAGCATGATCTGGACATAGATATTGTCGAGTTTGGCAAACAGCAACGTAGGTATGATAATAGCAGCAAGAATGATCAATCCGCCCATGGTAGGAGTACCCTCCTTGGCTTTCTGCCCCTCAAGGTTAAGGTCGCGTACAGTCTCACCAATCTGTTTTTTACGCAGAAACTTGATAAACGGCTTACCGAAAAGCAACATCACAAGTATGGACGCCAAAGCAGACATCGCTCCGCGGAAAGAAATATACTGGACAACGCCCGCACCAGGTATATTATAAACTCTGTCAATCCAATCAAACAAATAGTACAACATAATTCATTCTTTTTCAATAACAATTATCTAATCTTTGCATTCATTGCATTTTCCACTTCTTCTCGGTCATCAAAATGGTGACGCACACCGTTGACCTCTTGATAGGTTTCATGCCCCTTGCCTGCCACCAAAATAATATCACTCGGACAAGCCATCATCACCGCCGTTCTAATAGCCTGACGGCGATCACTGATACGAACCTCCACACTCAGCTGTTCAGCAGAGAGTCCAGCCTCCATCATATCGAGTATCTTCTCGGGATCCTCAGTTCTAGGATTATCAGAAGTCAGTATCACACGGTCGCTCATCTTAGCTGCTATCTGAGCCATAATAGGACGTTTCAAAGGATCTCTATCGCCACCGCAGCCAACAATCGTGATGATTCTTTGGTGCGACTGGCGGGCATCGGCAATCGTAGAGAGCACGTTCTCCAGAGCATCAGGAGTATGGGCATAATCCACAATGGCCGTAATATCATTTGCCATTATGCAGTCGAAACGTCCAGACACCGGTTTCAATTCGCTCAACAAACGAGCCACCTCGTCGGCCTTCAAGCCGCAAAGGACAGCCGTACTATAAATAGCCGTAATATTATACGCATTGAACCGACCCACCAACCGAGACCAGAAATCCACCCCGTTGATCTCCACATTCTGTCCGGCAAAACCGCTCTCTATCACCTTGCAATGGAAGTCGGCCATCTTCTGAACGCTGTAGGTCTTCACTTCAGCCTTCGTATTCTGCACCATTGTCATTCCATTCTTGTCATCCACATTCACCAAAGCAAAGGCACCCGCTGGCAAATCGTCGAAAAACTTCTTTTTGGCAGCAATATAGTTGGCCATAGTCTTATGGAAATCGAGATGGTCATGCGTAATATTGCTGAAGATAGCACCAGCAAACGTAAGGCCAGCTATACGCGACTGCGATACAGCATGCGAGCTCACTTCCATGAAACAATATTCACATCCCGCATCAACCATCAAAGACAAGAGCCTATTGAGTTCTACGGCATCGGGAGTAGTATGGGTAGCAGGCACCTCCTCTTCACAAATGCGATTCACGATGGTAGAGAGAAGTCCCACCTTACAGCCGGCCATCGTAAACAAACGGTGGAGCAACGTAACCGTAGTCGTTTTACCATTCGTTCCGGTGATGCCGACCAGTTTCAATTTGGCAGAAGGATTCCCATAATAATTGGACGACATGATACCCAATGCCACATTGCTATCCTCAACCTGAAGATACGTAACATCGTCGTGCAGCATTTCGGGCATCTTCTCACACACCACCACCTTGGCACCGCGGGCAACAGCATCTTCAATATATTTATGACCATCGGTATGAACGCCCACCTGAGCCACGAAAACAGAACCCGGCTCAACCTTATTGGACGAGAACACAATGTTGCAAATATCAACATCCACGCTATGCGAAGCATGGCATCGAACATTATTCAGTATGTCAACTAATTTCATTGTCATCGTTTCAAATAGATTCTTTATTGATTATTGAAGTTGCAGATACACTGTGGCACCCTTTTTGCAAACAGTATTGAAATGCGGATCCTGACGAACCACCTTTCCAGCACCCGTAAACCGCACGTTATAGCCCATACCACGCAGCAGTGCAAGCGCATCCTTCACCGTCATACCCATACAGTTGGGTATTCTACCCTCAGGCAAAGCGTATGGAACATATCCGCTCTGCACATTCAAGCTATCCACACCCTCTTGATACACGGTCCACAACGCGCTGGAATCAGAAGTTCTGAAAGGTATATTCAGCACAGCATAAGCCTTCATCAAATCATTTTGCGGAGCCTTCGTCACAGAGGGATACACAGACTGGGGGTCCTTTTTCAAATTGGCCACCTTCTTTTCCATGCCTATATTGCCCAAACTCTTATCGATAGCCACTACGCAATCGGCTATATCCTTGAACACCACAGCCGTATTACGTCCGTAGGCAGGAATATCCTGCACCATCACCAGACACGAATACTTGGGGTTCTCAGCAGGGAAGAAGCCAGCAAAAGAAGCATTGTAGCGAGAAAAATTCTGGTAGTTGTGTACCGCCGTACCCGTCTTGCCCGCAATACCATACGTATTATTCTTGATATTGTCGCCAGTACCCTTCTCTACCACACCCACCAGCAGATCTTTCATGATAGCTGCCGTACGGGGCGAACAGATATGTTCACGCATCACAATAGGTTTGATCTGCTGATGCTTTGTGCCATCGATAATCTCCTTGCAGAAGAGCGGTTTCACCATTCTGCCATTGCCGCCCAACGCGTTGTAGAAAGTGAGCAGCTGCAAGGGCGACACCATGGTAGCATATCCATAACAGAAGTTCAAGAAATCGCGGTAAGCCACCTGCACATCATTGATACGGGTCTTACTCTCATTGGCTCTCACATCCACATTAAGCGTCTCATAGGGAAACACCTCCTCCATCAGTCTTCGGAGTTCACCGCGACGCTTACTGTAATATTTCCAGCCCAACTCGCACATACCCACATTCGACGAGATTGCCATCACCCGGGCCACACTAGCCGAATCAATATGATTGTGATTACGATCGTCTGTGATATAGCCATTCGCGCAGGGGAAAGTCTTTTGGCCTATCTGCACGCGCATAGCAGTATCGATATGTATAGTAGTATCATTCATCATGGCAGTGAGCACCACCGTCTTGAATGTAGAGCCCGGCTCATATACAGTGCTGACGGCCACATTGGCATTGGGACGTTCAAGGAACTGCTTCGACGATGTATCCCACGTCAGACTGCTGCAGGCCAACACATAGCCCGTTTCTATCTCCATCAGAATAGCACATCCCGACTGGCCACCATGGCGGGTAAGGACCCTACGCAACGAAGTCTCGGCAATATCCTGGTAGCGAGTATCGATCGTAGAAACAATATGACGGCCATTCACCACGGGGCGTATCTGCGTGGAATCAATGTTCACATTCTCCTTATCACTTTGGTCGAGCGTCAGCGTCAGTGGATTATTATCCTCTACAGGGATCCACACACCCTTGGTGAGACGGCGACAAAGATACTGCCCGTCCTGACCGCGGAGCACATCATCGTAATAGCCTTCAAGGCCCGTATAGGTATCCGACGCCCAGTCGTTATGGAATCCTATAGTATTCCCAGCAAGGTTACCATAGGTGTGGGCACGCACATCGCGCACCACACTTTTGCCATCCCTGGTCTTCACTATAGCCGGACGCCAGCCAGATATTTGGCATATCTTCATCCAAGTAGAATAAGGCAGATCACGTTGCACCAAAAAGCAGCGGCTCGGTTTGTACTTATCCTTCTCGGTGTTGATTCTCTCGGCATAATACGACGAAGGTTTTCCGGTAGCCTCCGAAAGCAAGATACATATACTATCCAGATACATCGCATACGAAGAATCCGGAATCAGCGACACCATCAGCTGCTCCCTGTTGGGGCCCATGATCGGACGCCCCCTCTTATCCACAGCAGGTACCACGCGGCCCAGATCCAGATAGAAATCACAAACAGGGATCGTCGAAGCCAGTATCTTACCATCGCTGCTGTATATATTGCCACGTTGAGCAGGTATGGGGCGAATGTCGCGCTCACGATGTTCAGCCTTCTCGCGCCACTCCTTACCATCGATCCATTGTGTTTTGATCATAGCAAACACAATAGCCACACAGGCTACTATCGATAGTACCCAAAACACCCTATTGGCTATTCTCTCATCATTTCTGTTATCAACTTTCATTCAATATATGTATATTGTTGATGTTGGGAATATTTGCAGTATATTAAATTTTTTGTAATCACTAATCACCAATCACCAATCACTAATCACCAATCACTAATCACCAATCACTATTCATCGCTTCTCAATTCAAACGGCGGACCCGATATCAACCCCACACCCACAGTATCCAGCATCTCGGCAATACGGGAGATCTTGATCGACTCCTGATAGTCACGTTGCATCTGAATGCGCTGCTCCCTCAAATATTCTATATTCCGTTCGCGATCAATCTTCTCTTTCGAAAGCGACTCCACCCTGTAGCGATTCGACACCAAAAGCATCAGATAAACCACCGACAGCAAAACCACACCAGTCTGACGCAGAGCCCATTTAGGACTCACCTTGGGGATGGTAAACATAGCACGACGGCGCTGGCTCTTCCGCGATTGGGCGTTACGCCCGCGGGAATCACCCTTACCCACCTCCTCTTTCGCCGAAACAGTATCATCAGCCACTGGTTCCGCCACAAGTTTCGGATCTTCCAACCCCTCCTCTACCGTCTTATTTCTAAAAGTATTTGCCATATTCAAAATCATCAAAAATAGTTACCTCCGCACCTATTTCATCCTATATCATCCCCCCTATCTTCTCGCCCACTCTCAACTTGGCGCTACGGCTACGGTTGTTCAGCTCCAGCTCCTCGGCCGAAGGCGTCACAGCCTTGCGCGTCACAGGTTTGATATCCGACAACACGTTACCATAGAAGTCTTTTTTCAATTCCCCGTCTATATTTCCAGTCTTCATCAGGTTCTTCACCATTCTATCCTCCAGCGAGTGATACGACATCACCACCAGACGGCCGCCCGGATTAAGTATCTCCACAGCCTGCTCCAGCATCATTCGCAGAGCCTCCAGCTCACCGTTCACCTCTATACGCAGCGCCTGGAAAAGCATAGCCAGATACTTATTCTCCATGCCGCGGGGCAGCTGACGCTGCACCGCCGTACGCAGCTGCATCGTAGTCTCGATAGGAGCCTCTTTGCGGGCCGCAGCAATAGCACGAGCCATCTGTGCCGCATTGGGAAGCTCGCCATACAGCTTGAACACACGCCGCAGATCCTCCTCGTCCCAGCCGTTCACCAGATCTCTGGCACTTACAGCCTGGCGCCTGTCCATACGCAGATCCAGGTCACCGTCGAAACGGGTTGAGAAACCACGGCTGGCCTCGTCAAACTGATGCGACGACACACCCAGATCGGCCAAGATACCATCCACACGACGAACGCCGTTGAGACGGAGAAAATTCTTCATGTACTTGAAGTTCTCGTGTATCAACACAAAGCGACTATCATCGATAGCATTCCTAATGGCATCGGCATCCTGGTCAAAGGCAAACAGACGGCCGCCTTCGCCCAAACGCTCCATTATGGCACGCGAATGCCCGCCACCGCCAAAGGTGACATCCACATACACCCCATCGGGATTGATGTGCAATCCTTCCATGCATTCATTCAGCATCACAGGCAGATGGTATCCCATATTCTCTTTTCTTTTTCCAACAATTACTATCCTTTGTTCAGAAAAAGCAAGAAAAAAAACAGCCGTGCCGCTGCAAAACCAATACCAGCTTCTTTTTTTATCTCAACCCATCAGCCTTCGCAGCATCAGAGCGATCCATTTGGCGATTTCAAATCCGCCGAGAGCCTGCCCAGACGCTCATTGGCCATATCGGCAAACGACTTCTCGTCGCCATCCAATGCACGATAAGCCTCGCTATCCCATATCTCGATACAACCACCTATAGACTGCAACACGATATCCTTGGTGTCGCCCAGACGCGCCTTTTGCTCCAAAGGTATCACCAGTCGGTCGTTACCGTCCATCTCGATGATATTGCCCGCCGTCATCTTTCTCAGCAGCTTTCTGTCCTCAATGGAATAGGGATTCAGCTGACTCGTCAGCTTCTCTATCTCCTTTTCGAAACTGGCATAAGTCCACAGCTCCAAACAAGGAGCAAAGATACTCGGCCTGATCACAAAACGATTATCATCCGATTGCAACTGACGTTTCAGTGCAATTGGAAGCTTGAATCGTCCCGTGGTATCAAGCCTACAGTTCTCTGTTCCAAGTATTAACAGCATGTTCCCTTACTTTTTTTCAAGATGCTAAATTACTAACTTTTTTCCAGTTTCTTCCATTTTTTTCCATCGGCAGACAGAAAATACCAATTTCTGCCATTCGATTACTTATACGCAAAAGAAGGAAAAAAGTTCCAATATCTTTGCCACCCAAAACACACAAGCACACACATGTCTATATATATCAAACAAATACAAAACAGCCGACAAGCCCCGAAACAGGCTTGCCGCACCCCCGCAAACACATGTTGACAACATGTTGATAAGTTTTAATTGCCGCCCAAAAAACGCCCGGCACACCCCCTACCCCGGCACACTCTCACAGACACACAGCAAACCACAACGCCCTCCGCACATCAACACACACCCATCATAGAGCTTTCGATAGCGTAGCGCACAGAAGTCGATCCCTGCAATCTACTTGCCGTGAGGCATACAAGCGAAGCCCCCACTTCGCGCCAAAATGAAAAACAAATGAAAGTGACAAGTGACAAGTGACAAAAAAAACAAGCCGTGACGCACTTGCCACGGCTTGCAGATGATTCTAACGATATCTTATATTCGCTATCTTCTACATCTTACTCATCAATTGTATAGACAATATTTCTTGGGTGCCATAAATGGTCACATGCCCTGCAATGGCAAACGGTCTTGATGTGGTTGCCGCCAGCACCTTCTCCATCGGCCTCAACATATCCATCTGTAACCTCATATATGAGTTCCTGTACGGTATATTCGACAATCTGGAATGTTCTACTTCCGCACCTTGGGCATTTTTTGTAAGTCATAATAAACTCCTTATCGTTTATACTGGCATTCGTTCCACCTTCTGGCTATTTCTTCGCCAAGATTCTTGGCATCTGCTAATGTTGCCTTAAAGTCTTTATATAGGCCGGTGTCGTACAATTCGATCTTTGCAATTGGAATATTCCATCCACAGCCTTCTTCGTTAAGGCAGAGTTCGACAGTTCCGTGTTTGTCGGACGAAATGCACAACATTTTGTCGGTTGTCGTATCGAATTCGCCTGTAACTAAGCTGAACTTTTGCCCAATCTTCATTCCTCACCTCCTTCCTTGTCATCTACAAAGTAGTAGTCTCCTTCGCAATCTGGGAGGTCAAAGAAAAGTTCATTATCAAGTTCTACATCAGCAGCCATTAACTTTTCAGAGGTGATATGAATACGCTCTTTCCCATCAAAAAGAGTTATTGCTAATACAATCGGATAGGGACTTTTTAGGTCAGTGCAAAGAATTCTTGCACTATTACCACACCTAGTCACAACCTTTGTGTCGGGGTGTGCGAGATAATACTCAAGATTAAATATTTTTCTCATAATCACAAAACATTATTTCACTTTCACATATATACTCGAAAAGCACTCCATCACTTCGCAGATGTTGGTCTTTCTGAGAACGCATCGCGAACACGAATGTCGCTCCGCGGGTTCGGGAAATTTCTTTTTCACTCGGGTTCTAGTAAACCCGTCACCGTTTACAATCTCGAACTCGGTGTTGTAGGGTAAATCTATTGTCAGCGGAAGTTTCTTTTTTAGCATGATTCACCTCCTTTTGTTTTTCACGATGGTCATATAATTGTCTTCGATAGTTTTCTCCCACTCATCGTCCATAGCGTATGTGTCCTTATAGTATTCGGTCATACAGCCGAACACGAAATCCTCCACAAACTGATTGTAAGTGTACTCGCATCCTGCCAGACTCTTACCATTCATATGCGTAGGTAGCAAAAGTTTGGCAAAAGCCTGAACGTAGGTGTACATCTTTGACACTTCGGCCTTTATACCATTTTTGCCTACAAGGAGCACCGGGGGTTCCAATATTTCCACACACGCCACTATCCTATCGTGTAAATCCGTGAAATCAAACCCAAGGTTGATTGCCATACGATCTACTATTTCTTTTATATCTTTCATATTGTTATTTTCTAAGCATTAATACTATGTGTTTTTTTACCGGCTCGTGGCGGTGGACAGACACAAATCGCCACGATATAAAACAGATGCCGTATCTGAGAGGCTCTTTGTCCTTCGAGGTCACCACCACTTGATATTTCATAGCTTCCTCGCGGTTCTCTACCAAACGATTCTTCCATTGGCTCGTCCAGGGAAGGTACACCTCCATAGAGGTGCGACCTTCCACGAACGCTTTGTATTGCTCGGCCGAAAGTTGGACAGTGATCTGCTTTTTTTGACGTTGAACGAATTAGCCATTTTTTACTTTTCTATATTCTTTTTTATTACCCGTGTCCTCAATCACGCCAGCCAAACGCCACTTGTAGATAACCTGTCTAATGGGCGCCTTGTAACCTTGGTTTCTCATAGCACATTCCAATCTAGCCCATGTGAACACCTCGGGCAAACTTTCATAAGCCTTGTTGTACTTAACGTTATTATCTTCGCCATTGAGGTCGAAACGGGTGATGAACTGACGCAGACAGCAGTTGGCCACCCACACGCCGAACTTCTTCACTCTGGCACGGATCACGGGCGATTTGCTCTCACCCCAAAGGAAATAGGCCAGCATGGCAGCACGGAAACCTATCACAGCCGAGCGACGGCAGAAAGTGTCGCGCGTCAGGTCCTTGTTGACAGCTGCCAGCTTCTGCTGAGCCGTACACCAGCGCCCCATCTCCTTCACCATGAAGTCCATCTTCAGCATATGATCATCCTGCACCTCGTTGTCCACCAGGCTTATCATCGATAGGCGGTTCACATGGTAGTTGATCGTTTCAAGCTGCTCACGGGTGAAAGGCTTCCACTGGGCCAAGGGCTTGAAGCTCTGGTCGGGGAACGTGACGAAGATCACACGGCTTATCATACCGTCCTCCACATCGGGAAAGAATCTACGCATGGCTTTGGGCGTACCGCAGTAGCACACATTGAAGAAGAGTTTAACGATACCGCTCCAAGAGGAATCGCTGGCATAGTCCTGACCATGCTCCGCATTGTCGAAAGCCTTGCGTAGTATGTCGGAGAAATCGGAGAAACCTCGTTTCAGCGACTTATACACCGTGTCTATCTCCTCGCTCACGGCCATGATATGAAGGCCTTTTGCGTTCACCATTTTGCGGAGCAGCTCTGTGATCGAGATGGTGGGAGCCACATAGCGTATCAGCCCCTCGGGTTTCTCCTGCATCATTTCAGTAATCTCAGCCTTCGAGAGCTTCACACGGGCGTCGCGCTCGGCCTTGCGTGCTTCGTTCCAAAGACGCACTTTTTCACGTTCCTCTGCATCGTGTTCCTTCAGCGACCCCAGTATGCAGTTGTCGATACGGCGCACAAAGCTCTTGCCGTTGACTTGCGGCGCTTCCACACAGCAGATAAACGATGGTGAGTGTACCTCGTTGTTGAAATAGGTGGCTCTCAGTTTGCTGCCCACCGTGCCGAGGAAGGGCAGCAGGGCCAGCACCGTGGCCAGCTTGAAATCGTCGGGAGCCACATCGTACCACTCTTTGAAGATGGGCGGGAGGTCGGGCACCTCGTTGGTCGAAAACACATCGGCAAACTTCTCCACCTCGGGCATATCCTCCATCAGCTCGCTCTCCTCGTCGTAGAGTTTCAGCTGTTGCAGTGTCTCTATGGCCGTGCGTAGCACCTTGGGCATATCGCTACTTCGCGGTGCACTTACGGCACCGTGGATAAGGCGCTTCATCTCGTCCGTGGGCAACCCCAAGGTAGGCATCACCTTCAGCAGCGTAGCCTCGTTGAAGTCGCAGATATAGCGGAGGGCGAAAGCCAGCTTGTACAAAGCCGTGTTGCGATACCCCTCCGAATGCTCCTCGCCCGACACCTCCCAATACTGAGCAATGATATCGCTGTAAGGGAGACCTTGGAAGGATAAGGGCTCCCGTTGGTCGCTGGTTTGTTGATTTGTGGAATGCTGTTGATTTGTTGATTTGTTGATTTGTTGATTTGAGGGCTCCCGTTGGTCGCTGGTTTGTTGATTTGAGGATTTGTTTATTTGTTGATTTGAGGGCCCGGTTGTGCCAGAGCCATCGCCACTGCCATCGCCATTGCCAGCGCCATCGCCATCGCCAGCGTTCCTATACACGCACTTCGGTTCGCGGTCGAAGATAGCGCCATCGAAATAATGTATATATTCCATCGGTACCAGATAGGAAGCTCTTGCCCAATCCTTGCAGGCGGGATCATATACTACTTCGAGCATGGAAGAGAGCCACTCCTGGCATTCCTTGATGGTAGAGAACTGGGGCTGGCACTCAGCCACTATGCGTACACCTTTGCCACTTATCGAACGGCCTATATACACTATATCCAGCTCCTCGCGCATGCCCTTGGCCTTGGCTATGATGGCTTCCATCTCGTTCTCGCAATGGTCTATATCCAGCATATAGAGACCCGAGGGTATGGCGTTCTTGTTGCTACGGCGGTCGCCTTTGTAGCTAGCCTGCCAGGTGATCACCGGCAGCATCTGGCTCTTGATAGACTGCTTCTCGTTTTGCGAAAGCGACTCATCCTGCAGTCGCTTGGCACACTGGCGCACATTGTCGCTGTCGGTCTGGCTCACGAAGAGCGACGAGGTGCATACCACCCCCGTGCTGCAGCGCACATTGTTGAATATTTCAATTTTCATCGGTCTTACCTTTTGTGGTTAGTGCCAGCGTTATAGCCTGCCAGAATTCGGCAGAGAGCTGGCCTTTTATTTTCTTCGAGTTGGGGTTGAAAGTGAAAGTGCCCGATATAGTGCCGTCGGGACGCTCCAGCACGCTGAAGTGCGCCGTGCGGGCTATCTGCTTGCTCCTCCTCCTGGCGGCAGTGATCATCTCGCGGAATATCATCACCTCTTCCTCTATGGCGAGCACACCTCGGCGCCTGCCTTGGGTAAAATCGGTGTCGGTGAGTAGTTCAACGGGTTTGGAAGCCTCATGCCTCCTCTTTTTGTAGTCCTTATCGTTCTTTATCATTTCTGAAAAAAAGTATTATGTTTGTTTTCTTTTTTGAGTGATCCGTAAACAGACATTACCGAGCCAATGCTGATTTGTTTATCTGTCTAAATCTCCATGCCCTCCACGGCTATCTGTTGATACTTGCGACCGCCGAAGCCGAACGACTCGCGTACGGCAAACGAGAGGTCGAACGAGCAGAGCGGCTTATCACCCAGGGGGTACTGCTGAGCAGCGTCGCACTCCGTGCCCCATGCCGAAGCCAGCACCCGGTCCTCGTGGTCGCCCTCGCACTCCTCCAGGGCTATGATCAGTTCGCAGCGGCGCCATTCGGTGCCCTTGGCAGATACTCCCGTAGTGACGGGCGATACCGATAAAATCTTTCCTTTTACTTTCATAGTCGATATTTTTTTGTTAAACATTAAAAATTTCGACTGCAAAAGTAAGGAAAGAAAACCTACAAAAAAAAGAATAGAAGTGCTTTAGCAGTTGTACAAGTGTGGTAGAAGTGTGGTAGAAGCGCTATAGCAGTTTTGAAGCATTTTTTTGGAAGACCCTATACATGCAAAAAGGCGACTTTTGTGATACTACTCACAAAAATCGCCCTCTATCCTATAGCCCTATGGGGTTAAATCACTTCACCTGATCGGTCCAGTTGCGGCCCGTAAGGGTGTAAAGGCCGTGCTTCTTCAGCACCTCGTACATCGGCTTGTGCCTCATGGCCTTGTTTATCTGCCCATCATCCACAAAGAGGTTCACCATCTTGGGAATCATGTTCATTCTCACGCCCCCTATCGTCTTCAAGAAAGCATCCACCCTATCCCCCTTGCCGTTGAACATCGGCAGCAGATCATTGTGGAGTTCCTCGTTTGCCGTAGAAACATCCTCAATGCCCGGCTCATTCCTATTGTCGAGACGGCCATGGAAATGCTCTATGTGTTCTATGTTGTGAATAAAAGTGCCACGATTCTCAATGTGATATTCAATATGGTCGCCTTCGGATGTTTTCTTATCCATAGTAATGCAGTATTCTTTTGTGTGTTATTGATGAAAAAAAACGCGGACGGACTACATACATCCTACAGGGACAAGAGAACCTGAGAAATTCGCAGAACCGTATAATGCAGCAGCCGTCCACGTAAAAGTCTGTTTGTCTTTTACTGAACGCCAGTGCAACTTACTTCTGCGTTGTTAGGAATTTCTCAGGTTCTTATTAGGTCCGAAGTCTCGTTGGCGGTATCATGCTGCTTATAGGAGCAGCGGCCTATATTCGTTAACTGTTAAACGTGTCTATCTTCTTTATATTATCCACATACGTATTATTACTTCCAAGCGAATGGATGTTGGCTTCCTGGATCACCACGTTGCCATTGATGGTGGTAGCGTTGTGAACAAGTATGCTATCCGCACGCGATCTATTTTTCTTAAAATTCTCAGCCTGCTCCAGAATTGCTTTATATACATCGTTGTACGACACTGGAGGATATCCGTTCTTACTCAGTTCTATGATGATGTCCACTTGTAGGGCCGCACGGATATCTTCGCGTCGGAAGCAGTCCACATACTGGCTCTTGTCGTCCACGATGGACTTCACCTTGTTGGCCATTTCGGCAAATTGTTCTTCGGAGAATTGACCAACAAATCCATATTGTGTTGCCACGCTCTTGAGTATGTCATAGAAGGCTTTCACCTCGATGTCGGGCACGCCTTCAGGCAGTTCGCTGTCTTTCACAATATCGTCGAGCAGTTCCACCAGTTGCTTAGTCACCTCCTTGATCACCTCTTCGGCAAACACAAGGTCGTCGGTGCGATCGTTGTAGTGCTCCACGATTTTGTCTAGTCGCTCCGAGAAGTCGATAGCCCTGATCTTGTTGATCAGCTTCACCGAGTTGATCACCTGTTTTAGCAGTTTCTCCATCAAGCGCACCTTGGTGTTCTTCAGAGGCAGGTCTTTCACCTTGTCCATGTAGCGGCGAGCCAGCAGGTCTATCTCCTGGGCGTTATCCATGCCCATGTTGTTGAGCACCTCCACCTCTTCGCTCATCAGTGCGTCGTTCACCAGTTGCAGCACCTTCTTGTTCATCTTGGTGGCATCGGGTGCGTCGCCCTTGGTCATCTTGTATATCACCGAACGCACGGCCACAAAGAAATGCATCGACTCCACCTCCGAAGGATCTATCCTATCGTCGTTCTGGCACACGCCGAAGGCCTGCTTCATGATTTGGGTGTGCTTCATGAAGTTCTTCTCCTGTTCCTTGGTCACCAGCATGCGCTCTGCTCCGAGGTTGAGGGTGTCGAGCTGCTCCAGCGGAGTGCCTGTAGAGAAGGGAGAATAGTCGAAGGGATAGAAATAGGCTTTGAGAACGGATAGCTCATCCTTGAATAGCTTCACGGCCTCGTCCACCACCTCGATGGGGGTCTCGGCCATACCGCCGTTGGCATAGCGCTGCATGGCGGCGTTCATGTTCTTCTTTATGCCGAGGTAGTCCACCACTAAGCCCTTGTCCTTGCCGGGGTAGGGTCGGTTGACGCGGCTCACCGTCTGTATCAGCGAGTGCATCTGCAGGGGCTTGTAGCAGTACATGGTGTCGAGACAGGGCACATCGAAGCCCGTAATCCACATATCAACCACAATAGCTATCTTGAAATTGGATTTGGGTTCTTTAAATTGCAGATCGAGTCGCTTGCGCTCCTCGTCGGAGCCGAGTAGGTTCCATAGTTCGGCGGGGTCGTCCTTATCGCGAATGAACACCATCTTCACCCGCTCTATGGGCTTGATGCGTTCCTTCTCTTCCTTGGTAAGCACTGCACCGTCGGCCGACTCGCGCACCTCAGCCCACTCAGGTCGCATTTTCACTATCTCCTTATATATCATGTAGCCGATTTCGCGCGTGGGGCACACAATCATGGCCTTGCCTTCCACTGTGGAACCTTCTTCTATGCGGCGCTCATAGTGCTGAACCATGTCGGAGGCCAGGCGGTGCACGAGGTCGGGATTGCCCAGCACATTCACCATCTGGGTCATAGCCTTCTTGCTCTCCTCAATCTGGTAGTCCGATGAGCCTTCGTCGGCACATCGGGCATAGTAGTCTTCAATCTCCTTCACCTTCTGCGAGTCGATGATCACCTTGGAGGCACGACCCTCATAGACGATGCGGCGGGTCACCTCGTCGTTGACGGCATCGATCATGGTGTATTCATCGACTATGGGACCGAACACGTTGATGGTGGCATCGATGGGGGTGCCGGTGAAGCCCACGTAGGTGGCGTTGGGGAGCGAGTCGTGAAGGTAGCGGGCAAATCCGAAGCTGCGGCGCACGCCCTCGTCCTCCACCTTCACCTTCTCTTCCATGGAGGTCTGCGTGCGGTGGGCCTCGTCGCTGGTGCAGATGATGTTCTGCCGCTTGGAGAGGAGGTCGGTGTCCTTTGAGAACTTCTGTATGGTGGTGAGAAACACGCCTCCGCTGGTGCGGCCCTGTAGCAGTTCGCGTAGGTGGTCACGGCTCTCTACCTGCATCACCATGTCGTCGCCTATGTATCGCTTGGCGGCCAGCACCTGACGGGAGAGCTGGTCGTCGAGGTCGGTGCGGTCGGTGATGAGCAGTATGGTGGGCGAGCAGAGTG
>JAZUDW010000065.1:0-19279 GCA_045639845.1 Bacteroidales bacterium | reverse complement strand
AGTGCCGCTCTATATACAAACTTTACGCGTGGTTTGATTTATTAGATAGATCGTCGATATAATAAATAAACCCTCTCGCGAAGTTTTTTTATAAAAATAAACGGCACTTGTGGCACTGTCATATCAGTAGTAAACAGTACTAAGAAAAGCACCACTCATAAAGAAACATCTGATTATGAACAACATTAAAGGCAACCATGAGATCATGAACGATTATAATATGGAACAAGTGAACACACTTAACGCTTATAGCTACCAGAAGATCACGCCCATGCATACAGCGAGGGTTGACTCGCACTTAATCAAATGGGCCGTATTGATATTGGGATTCATTTTCCTCGGAAACAAATCAAGAAGCCATGTGGAGTCCGGGAACGATAGGATTGCTGAGACCAATGCGATGAGAAACTCTGTAAAGATGGTTGATAAAGCGCAACAACTGGCGGATGAGGCAGTACCACCATCTTCGCTTGTCCATGCTTCCTTCGATGAGAAATCTACTGCAGGCTATCTAATGATAAAATTGATAGTCTTAGTTTGGATAACTATTCATGGATGGGAAAACAACTGATGGATTGTGATTCTTTTAAAATGTGAAGAGACTATACTATAGACTATAACCATATTATTCTAAAACCGTTTGTGCTCAATGTGTCAGGCATCTTCTGGTTATATATAGCGAAACGCCAAACGATTTTGTACTGAGTGGCAGGGGTGGCTATTGGGGTATCTGCGCCCATTGCAAGAAGGTGTGCGAGTATTTTTGGGTCTGAATGAGTTGACGACAAAATATTGCAAATTGTTTTTTTTTTTGTATTTTTGCATTCTTAATATAAATCTAGTAAAATGCAGTTAAACACTGAAAAACACAATGTTTACGTTGAGACCTACGGCTGCCAGATGAATTTTGCCGACAGCGAGATATTTTGTTCCCTTCTTATAAAGGAAGGCTTTTCCATAGTGAATGACATCAGCGAGAGCGACTACGTACTTATCAACACTTGCGCCATTCGCGACAATGCTGAGCAACGCATACGCAAACGTCTTCGCGAACTAAAAGCCCTTCAGAAACAACGTCCTTGGATGAGAATAGGAATACTCGGATGCATGGCAGAACGACTGAAGACCCAGCTATTGGAAGAGGAGGATAATGTGTGGTTCGTAGTGGGTCCCGACTCCTATCGCAAACTGCCCGAGATAATGAAGACCGTGCGTACTGGCTGCAAATTGGCCGAGACCGAACTTAGCAACCAAGAGACTTATGATGATATTGAACCCGTTCGTCTCAACGGCAACGGTATTAGTGCATATATCTCCATTATGCGCGGTTGCCAGAACTTCTGTGCATACTGCGTAGTACCCTATACCCGTGGTCTGGAACGTAGCCGCGCCCCCAAGACTATCGTCAACGAAGCAAAATTACTCTTCAGCCAAGGATACAAAGAGATCACACTACTAGGCCAAAACGTAAACTCTTACCATTGGGAACAAGAAGGAGAAGCCGTAGGTTTCAATGAACTGATGGCAATGGTGGCAGAGGTAAGCCCCAAACTGCGTGTTCGCTTTGCCACCTCCCACCCCAAAGACCTCTCGGACGAACTGCTTCACACTATGGCCACCTATCCCAACATCTGCAAGAGCATACATCTACCAGTCCAGTCGGGCAGCGAACGGATGTTGAAACTGATGAACCGAAAATACACACCCGAGTGGTATCTCAACCGGATTGAGGCAATTCGCACAATCCTCCCTTCTTGCAGCATTACCACCGATGTGATAGCCGGTTTCTGTTCCGAGACTGAAGAAGACCATCAAGCAACCCTCGATATGTTCCGTAAGGTGCGCTACGATTCTGCCTTCATGTTCAAATTCTCTATGCGACCCAACACCTTCGCTGCACGTCACATGGAGGACGATATTCCTGACGAAGTGAAGACCCGTCGTTTGGAAGAAATTATAGCTCTGCAGAACGAGCTCTCGCTTGAAAACAACAAGAAATGCATTGGCCAAACCTACGAGGTACTAGTAGAAGGAGCATCCCATCGTTCAAAAGAGCAGCTTTTTGGCCGCAATAGTCAGAACAAAGTGATTGTTTTCGACCGCGGAGACCACCAACCCGGAGAATACCTTATGCTCAAAGTCACCGAATGCACCTCAGCTACTCTAATAGGAGTAGTGGTTGACAGTTAATTGCTAACTATTATAAGTTCTGTTGATTGGCGTACCATCCGGTTCACCCTCGATCGGCCCAATAGTAAATCAAAGAATAGCTCAATATACATCTTACTACCAACTGCTAGCCATCATAATCAAGGACAAACCATCACCGAACTAATAACAATAAACCGAAACACCATCATTATGATAAAAACCGATTTCTTCGATGAGCACCCATGGGCTAAACATCTACTGATGATGCTAGCCGTTTCTATAGGCATAATTATCATCATATTCATGCTTCTTCGGGTTTATGCACGTCATGGTAAAGTGTGCGAGATGCCAGAAATAACAGGACTCAATATCACCGAAGCCATGGACAACAATCCCAACAATTTGCGATATGTGGTGATCGATTCCGTTTACCAAGAAGGCGACCCTGGTGGCACCATATTGATGCAAGACCCCAAAGCCGGAACTCAGATCAAACCTGGTCGCAAGGTGTATGTGACCATAACTTCCTACATGGCTGAAGCACAGACAATGCCCCATGTATCGAACACGGCATCTATCGCCATCTCTACGCTGGAGAACGCTGGTCTGCTAGGTAAGCTCTATTTCCGTATCGATGAGTCGATGGCTGGAGCTGTACTCACCCGATCCTACAAAGGCTACGAGGTTCAAGAAGGCGAAAAACTTGACCCTGGTGCCAAGATAGATCTCACCATTGCCATGAGAGCCAACGATACCAAAGTGTTGCCGTTCCTGGTGGGCAAAAACGCTATTCAAGCTCAACGCGAACTCCATAAAAACATGATGAACGTAGGACGAGAGCATTTCGATGGTGTTACAGAACGAGCCAAAGCCATCGTAGTACGTACTGAACCAGGATACAACGGAGTGAACCGTCTGCCCTATGGTACAGAAATCGAGATATGGTACCAAAGCAGCGACCGCGTGGATGCCAACCAAATAGCTCGCGATTTCAAAGTAGATTCTTCTCAAATTATACGCGAAGAAGAGAGCAGCCACTACATTACAACCGACCAAGACAACGAATACGAATATCTTTCTAGAGAGGAAAGCCATTCCGGCATCATCGAATGGTAGCAAACTAAATAATAACCATAATAACTGAAAAACAAAAAAGAACATGACCAAGAAAATAGGCTGTCTGCTCATCATACTTATCCTCGGAATAGGACTTCATGCCCAAGAGGAATACCTGGCTCCGATAGCGAGTCCTTACGACGTGATAGGACTCGAGTCAATGACAAAGAGCACCGACACGTTGTTGCTGCAGTTGCCTTTCTTTGACGATTTCTCCAACTATACCGGACACCCCGATAGTCGTCGTTGGCTCACACGACAGGTTCTTATCAACCGCGACTACGCCCTACTCCCTCCCACATTGGGTGTAGCCACACTGGACGCGATCAACAGCGACGGAGAACTGCACAGCACAGCTTCATCCAGTATTTTCGGTGGCGACACGCTGGCTTCACAGATAGTGCGGCTAGACTCTTTATTGTCACCGACTCGTAGAAAGCTACAACCCTCTGACTCTGTCTATCTCAGTTTCTTCTACCTACCCGGCGGTGGCACTGGCAATCTATGGGAACGATTAGGAGACTGCCCCAATCCTGGTGACTCGCTACTAGTTGACTTCTTTGACGGCGAAGAGTGGATAACTGTTTGGTCCATAGATGGAATCACCGAAGACTCCCTATTGGCACAAACCGAACACTCTTGGCAGTATGTCTCTATCCCTGTTAGCAACCCTCGTTTTTTCCATCGTCGTTTTCAGTTCCGCATACGCAACTATTGTAGTCTCGACGCGAACTCCAAGCTGGGTATGGTGGGCAATGCCGACCAATGGAACATAGACTATGTTTATCTGGCTCATGGCCGCTCTGCCAACAACCACTCGTTTCGCGATGTGGCCTTCGTAACCAAAGCACCTTCGGCATTGCGTCGTTATCAAGCTATGCCTATCACCCATTTCCGGACCTCAGACATGGCTACACATATGCCCATCACCATCACCAACCTTTATAATACCACACTGACATCAAACTACTACTACAACGTATATGACAACAATGGCAACACAATAGCTCATTACGATGGTGGACACGAAAACATACCTTCTTTTACCATCACTGGTGAGTATCAAACTTCCCCTGCTCACGCCACCCCTACAGTCAACTTTTCTTTTCCCGAAGGAAATCATCCCACACATTATCAGATTGTTCATGTAGTAAAAGAAGGAAATGGTGGCGACTCGCGTGTTTGCAACGACACACTACGTTTTGATCAGATTCTAGACAATTACTACGCTTATGATGATGGTGTAGCCGAAAATGGATACGGTCTTATAACCACTAGCAGTAAAGTGTTTCTCGCCTACCGATTCTTGATGAACCAAGCCGACACACTTACGGCTCTCGATATCTGTTTCAACCACACTCGCAACGATGAGAATGCCGGCACCGCTTTCTACATCTCGGTGTGGGACGGTCGAGACAGTATTCCTGGCACACTACTCTATCGCGACGAAACCAAGCAACGTGTGGCCTTCAACGACCCTTACGGCTTTGTACGATATCGGCTCAACACCCCTATCGTTGTTTCCGATTCTGTATTTATCGGCATCGAGCAAATCGGCAACACCTTCATCAACATGGGCTTCGACAGAAGCAACGACGTCCGTGAGCACATCTGTTATCGCACCACAGCAGCATGGCAACAAAGCATCCTTAGCGGTGCATTGATGATGCGCCCCTGCTTTGGGGCTTCTGCATTGGTAGGCATACAGTCGCCCCAACCAGATGATCAAAGCACCTTCTCTCTGAGCATCCACCCCAATCCGGTACAAAATACACTGAATATCATTACCTCACCAAGTTACTACAACCTCACCATGCAAGTGTTCGACAGCCACGGACGCTCATGCTATCAAGGCCCATTCCACAATCAATTGGATGTAGAAGGATGGCCCACCGGTCTCTATTTGCTACGCATCACCAACAGCAGTACAGGCCAAACATCTACTATCAAATTCCTAAAACATTAATCTTCCATTATGACCGATATCACAGACACACCCTGCAATCTCGAACCCCAAGTTGCTTCCAATACCGATGCCGACGATGCACTTTTTGAGCATCACCGCATTGTAGTAGATAGAGGACAAGAGTTGCTCCGTATAGACAAGTACCTGCAACTCCATATTGCCAACGTTTCGCGCACCAAGATACAAGCTGCTGCAAAAGCGGGATGCATCCGTGTTAACGACAAGCCTGTAAAATCAAACCATAGAGTACACCCCAAGGAAACTATCACGGTGCTCCTTCCCCAGCCCGTTCAACATATTGAACTGCTGCCAGAAGAGATGCCACTCACGATCGTTTACGAAGACGACGATGTGATTGTAGTGGACAAACCCGCAGGTCTTGTAGTACACCCAGGTGTAGGTAACTTCACCGGCACACTACTCAACGGACTCCTTTTCTATTTCCAAGGCAAGAAAGGCAAAGATGGACAGCCTATCACTCCATATCTCTGCCACCGTATCGATAAGAATACATCCGGACTTCTGCTGGTAGCCAAAAACGAAGAATCGCAAGTCGCTTTGGCCGACCAGTTTTTCTATCATACTATCGAACGTAAATATCATGCACTGGTGTGGGGTGACTTTGCCGATGATAACGGCACCATAGAAGGACATATTGGCCGTAGCCTAAAAGACCGACGCGTAATGACGGTGTTCCCGGATGGCGAATACGGGAAACATGCTATCACCCATTGGTATATTCACGAACGTTTCGGTTACATCAGCTGGGTTGAATGCGTGCTTGAGACTGGTAGAACACATCAGATTCGTGCTCATATGCGCCACATCGGTCACCCACTATTCAACGACGAGACTTATGGTGGCGACCAAATATTGAAAGGCACTACATTTTCTAAATATAAACAGTTTGTGATGAATTGTTTCCAGCTACTTCCTCGTCAAGCTTTGCATGCAGCCGTATTAGGTTTTGAGCACCCCACAACCCACGAGCACCTTCATTTCGAATCGCCAATGCCCGATGACATGACCGCTTGTATCGAAAAATGGAGAGCATATACCAATACCGGTCATCAGATAAGCGAATAACATTAAGTGATGATGAAGGGACAATGTTGCATTTTTTATATGCTTTAGTCCATCTTGTCGGCCATTTTGACCATTTTGCCTGCAAGTCACCACTTGCAGGCAAAATGGTCAAAATTTCACCGAACATTATCGTTATCAGTCTTGTAGCCTACCACACTCCATATTCTCAATGTAGAAATAACTCGACAATCTAAACCAAATCATATCACCCTAACTATGGTCGGCGACCGAAGTGGAGCCAACCGTTGCACTTTCCGAAGTGGAGCCAAAGTCAGCTACTGAAATGGAGCTGGTTTATTTTTTCATCATCACTAAGGACAAACAGAGGTAAGTCCAACAAGACTCATCTCTGTTTTTTGCATTGCGAATACATCGCATTAGGACATACATAATAATGACCACATCCTAAGACAATCCGTTAAATCAACAGACTCGAATAAACAAATAAGGAAAGTAGGTAGAGAGGACTTTCCGGCAGTCCTATTCCCCTGCCAACTATTATTTCTTAAGCAACTGATATAGTTTTCCAGCAACATCAAAAGTCTCCATCGTAGTAGAGAGGAATGGAATACCATCCTCTTTGCTCATCTGAAGAGTATCGTCGGGAACAGAGAAACCTTTCACCACAATCACACAAGCCACTTCCTTGAGCGAAGCAATAGCAGCAACGTTCTTATGCGTCTGAAGTGTTACCCATGCATGACCAGCATCAGCATTACCCATTACATCACTCAACAAGTCGCACACATAGCAATCCACCACCTCGTTATCAAGCCCTTCGGGAGCAGAGAGAACAGAGAGTCCCAATGTGTCAACAATATCTCTAACCTTCATATTTTTCTTGTTTTTAATGCTTTGTCGGCAATCGACGCAGCTACTTTAGAATGGCAAAGATAATCTTTTTTTTTTAGATATGAGAAAAAAGATACTAATAGAATGTTTTTTACGTTAATGAAATCAATAAAAAAGAATTATGAATTTATTTAAAGGATATTTATTACTAATCACAATGGCAATACTACTTCCCATTGCCACTATAGCGCAAGAGCACCCCCGCGCTTCGGTGCGTAGCGTTCGATCCATGGTGCTATTTGAAGGCATCGAAAACAAGATTGACATTGAACTACGCAACATCAAAGAGCGTCAAGTTGACGTCACATGTAGCGATTCCAGAGCTGTGATGCAACGCCTAGGGAACGACGGCAGTGTGATCCATTATGCAATAGTACCTGCCTCGATAGGAGAACTAACAATTAAGGTTGAGGCAACCATTAACGATATGGACTACGATTTAGGCTACAGAACTTTCAAAGTGCAACATCTACCAGTGCCCTTACTCATGTGGTGCGGAAGTATCTGTGGTGAAAACGTGAGCCGTCGGCAGCTCTGTGACACCCTAGAGGCAAGAATCCCCGGTGACTTCTTCAACGACGTTCACTTCGAAATACACTCATTTCGTCTCACCATCGGTAAAGGAGCACCTATGACAGCTAAAGGTTGCGTACTCAGCAACGAAATGAAGAAAGCTTTAAGCAAAGCCCCCAAAGACACACAAGTAGTGATTGATCAAGTAGTAACATCTAGCCCCAAAGGGGATGATATAGAACTGGGCGGACAATTTTTCTTAAACTAATACAAGGCAACCATAAGAAATTCAATGCAGCACCTTAGTAATGATAAAAAAAATAACTTGAGACACCAAACTAAGGTTTGCAACTACAATGAAACCAACAGATTTTATAGTCACTTAGTAAAAATATCCGAATCATATGACGATAAATCATACCGTATGGGCTTCCGCCCGTTTTGCTCTCGACCTTTACGCCACCAGCGTCACAGGAGCAGCTATCACCTTGGCAGAAACCATCATATCCGAACGCAACAATGAAGGCCATGCAATATGCACACTTACACTTCGCAACGACCACCGCAATGCAGCTGGAGCAGTAATGGGAGGTGTCTATTGCACCTTGGCAGACCTTGCTACAGCGATAGCCATGAATGTAGCCGACTGTGATAATGACCCTCAACCCAACATGGAGCTACACTGGGTTACGACCAACTGCAACATACACTTCCTCTCGCAACCCAAAGACAATGTATTGGTAGCCGAAGCTTGTTGCCGCAAAGCGGGCCTTAACTCCTGCCTATATGAGGTAACCTTACGTGACAGCAACCGTATTGTAGGCATAGCTATGTTGACGGGGTCAAAAATATAACTATTATTACACTGAACTAGAATACACATCTTAAGAATACCGAAAAAAGCATCACTATGAAACTTTATAAAGACACTATGCAAAAGTTACTATTCCTATTAGTTTTGTTTACAGCGTCCTCGTCGGGAATTGTGATGGCCCAGCACTATACGGTGAAGGGCTCAGTAAAAGATGCAAAAACAGGAGAGGCATTGCCCTTTGCGAATGTAGCGCTCTGCCGCACTACCGACACCCTCTTCATGCGTGGTGCTACCACAGACTTCGAAGAAGGCCATTTCGAAATTGAAGATGTTGAGGCTAGAGACTACATACTTTTCGTATCTATGGTTGGCTACCAACGTATCTATCAACCAGTGAAGATCACTGGAGATACCGATATGGGTATCATCCAACTTTCCGTCTCTGCACTTGGAGGAGACCTCCAAGTCGTGAACATCACTACCGAACGTCCACTTTTCTCGATGGACGGAGAAAAGAACATCTACAATACATCCGACGACCCTGGTGTGCAGACAGGTACCGCCTCCGATGCCCTTCAGAACGCTCCTGGCATTGAGATTGATGCCGACGGCAACATCACCCTACGTGGCACACAGAGCGTGGAAGTGTGGATCAACGACCGTCCTTCTCACATGGAAGGCGAAGCCCTCAAACAGTACATCAAGATGCTCCCCGCCAACAGCATCGAACGTATTGAGGTAATCTCCAATCCTTCCGCACGCTATGGTGGAGGCACTCCTGTGGTCAACATCATTACCACTCAAAAGATTCAACGCAATGAATTCGTCAGCATTGGCCTCAACGGCAGTTCTCGTCCCGACCAAGGTATCTGGCTCAGCGAGATGAAACCTTGGATAAGTTACGTCTATGCCAATGGAAAATTCAACTTCAATATCTACGCCAACTTTGGCTACAATAACCGAGAGTCAGAATACACAGGCTCTCAAGTAATGCTTGCACCCAACAGAGACACTTCTCGTGTTACAAACTACCTTTCGCAGAGTCACACCAAGAACATAGACTCATATATTGGTGGTAACCTCAGCTACACTATAAGCGAAAACGACAATATGGGAGCCTGGTATGGTGCTTATCCTAGCTGGGGAAACGACCACCAATTTGGCCGTTCTGAACGTTTCGAATACCTTGAAGTACCAGGTACAATCATTGACCACACTTACGAAGGCACCGAAGACACCCCAATGCAGTTCCTTCCCAAAGGAGGCGGATACTTCGGTGGATGGTACCAACACACTTTTGATCGCGAAACCGGCCGCAAACTTAACATCAACCTTAATGGTAACGGATGGGCTAGCACAAACAAAACACACCATGAACGCCACTATACCAGCCTCATCGGACAAGATATTGTTCGTGATGTAGATAATCACTATGGAAATTTCAGTGGCAGCCTCGGTACAGATTACGTAAACCCCTTCGGTAAAATGGACACGCTTATGCACCGCATGAACAACGAACTGGATTTAGGTTTCGACTATTCTCATTCTACCACCAATCAGTACAGCCTCAGCACTTGGGATCAAGCAGGCTTCTTGCTCGGCAAGACAGACTCTGTCGATGAGAACCAGCATCGTCGTTCCGATAATATCAGCGGATACGTAACATACCAACACCGTTTTGGTAATCTTACTGCCAAAGCAGGTCTGCGTGGCAACATTAACAATGCATCCATCGACTACTACAACCGCCCTATCTACAGCATGGATACCACCTTCTTCTCCCTCACACCTTCACTGCACCTCAGCTATAGCACGAAAAGCATGCACAACATTAGTTTTAGTTACACCCGACGAGTTGATCAACCTGGTATATCCGAGATCACACTCTATCGAGCCTACGACCTCGACAATTTCGGCAACTGCGGCAACCCCGACCTTCGTCCCTCTTACGATCAGAACATCGAGCTCCAATGGGACAAATACTTCATGAAATTCGGATCCATCGGAGCTCAACTCTATTACAGCAAAATCACTGACGCAAACAGCACTCTGGCTGACGTAACTTATAGCGACTTCTATGGCCATGTGGTTAACTACTCTATGCCCATGAATATTGGTAACTCATGGAACACTGGTCTTGACATCCGAGTCACCTACCGACCCACCTCGTTTATCAACATCCGTTTCAATGGAAGCATACTATACAACAACGAGGACTTTACCTTCCGCGGAGAGCAACATACTAACAGCGATTGGAGCTACCGATTCCGAATCAACGCATGGGCTAAATTATGGAAAAACTATCAGTTTTTCGTTAACGCACATTATGGCAGCCCTACCAAGAGCATCTTCACCATCACCGATTCTCGCAAGGGTGTAGATGTAGGTGTGAATGCCGACTTCTTCGACCGCAAGATGACCGTGAACCTCAATATCCACGACATTTTCAATATCAACGCATGGAATTCGCAGAATGTAAACCCCTACTATTCTTCCACCAGCAACTGGAAACCCATGAGCCGCTACATTACCCTAGGCATCACCATGCGCTTTGGCAAGATGGAGCTTGAGGGAATGGCTCAGCAAAGTAGCGGTGAATCCATCAGCGCTCCCTCTCAACCGTAGGCATTCATGCCAATGTCTTTCGACAATCGTCATACATAGTAATGAGCGAAAGAGCTACGGCATCAGCCAACTCCTTCGCTCATTTTTTATTTCAACGAACAACAAAAACTATTATCGTATATCAGCCCAATCGATAGGTGCAAGCCCTTGACTTGCCAGGATTGCATTACAACGAGAGAAATGTCGGCAACCGAAGAACCCCCTATATGCGGAAAGAGGAGAAGGATGAGGTGCCGTGAGCACATAATGACGACTATGGTCGATAAGTGCAGTTTTCTTGATAGCATAGCCACCCCAAAGAAGGAACACCACCCCTTGTCGATGCAGAGAGATGGTCTGAATCACAGCATCAGTAAACGTTTCCCATCCTCGATGCTGATGAGACCCAGCCTCATGTGCACGGACAGTGAGCGTAGCATTGAGCAACAAAATACCCTGTTCTGCCCACCCACTCAAATCGCCACAAGTAGTTGGGATAGAAAGATTTAAATCGCTATTAATCTCCTTAATGATATTTACAAGCGAAGGAGGCACCGTAATACCTTGAGGCACCGAAAAACAGAGGCCATGAGCCTGACCCGGTTCATGATAAGGATCCTGCCCCAGTATCACCACTTTCACTTTATCGAAAGGAGTACTATCGAAAGCCCTAAATATATCGCCCCCTTTCGGATAGCAAGCATACCGACTACGTTCCTCCACAAGAAACGCCTTCAAATTTGCAAAATAAGGGGCATCAAATTGTGGCTGCAGCACCTGTAGCCACGAAGCTTCAATATTGGGTTTCATAGATTATATAAAAAAATCAGCGGCATAAGAGGAAAGACAAAATGGAACGCCCAGAACCCTCTACTTTTTTCACCGTCCATCAACTTTATCACAGAACTATCGATTCAATTTACTTGTAAAAAAACTAAGTTAATGCTACTGCGTTAACGAAGAGACACTAAGACATTAAGAACCCTATCAAACTATAAACGGATTCATGTTAACTTCTTCTGCTATCGTAGAGCAGTCACCGTGACCAGGTAGAATGACGAAATCATGATCAAGCGTCAGTACCTGACTTTTGAGTCTTCCCATCAGTTGATTGAAGTCGCCACCTTCAAGATCCGTACGGCCTATACTCATACGAAATAGAGTATCGCCAGTGATAGCCACCTGTTCATTATGGAGCACGAAGACCATACTTCCGGGACAGTGGCCTGGAACCCAACGACAATCAATTTTCCCTTCACCCAGAGTCAAAGTATCTCCATCAGCAATATATTTCATATCTAGGTGGCCCAAGGAAGAGACATTAAACCCCAACACAGAGCCATAACCGCCAGCATTACGGAGCCAAGGTTGGCTATCCCGATGAGTTGTGATAGGAAGATGATACTTTTCTGCCACATGCTGCACGCCACAAATATGGTCGGTATGAGCATGGGTAAGGAGCAACAAAACAGGGGCAAGCTGATGAGAGGCGATAAACTGATCCAGCATACGCACCTCGTAGTCGGCCTCCATACAGGGGTCAACAACAGCACACTCGTTAGTAACCTCATCGAAGAGAATGTAGCAGTTGGTTTGAAAATGATTGAAGGTAAATTCTTTTATTTGGATCATATTTTTTGTTTTAACGATCAGTAATGAGAATCATTAATCGAGCAAGTGCTTTTTTTGCAGCAAAGAAGACGATATCGCTGAGACTTTTTTTGCTGATTTCTCAAAAGTTCGACTACCCACCATAGAATAAGTGATGATATAAAATAACTTGAGATAATGTTTCATTCTTTAATATGCTTTAGCCCATCTTGTCGACTCTTTTTCTATTGTTCATCAGTCGTGTAGCCCGCCATGCTCCATCTTCTCAATGTGAAAATAACTCGACAATCTAAGCCAAATCATATCACCCGAACTATGGTCGGCGACCGAAGTGCAGCCAAGGTCAGCAACTGAAATGAAGCCAACTTATTTTTTCATCATCACTAAATACGTCTTTCAAAGAATAGCAAAATTCATTTCAAGACACAAAGTGCAAAACAAGGCAATATACAGATTATAAATTGTTATCTATTGAGTTTCTAATTTAACTTTGCGTCTTTCGTACCGAAGGTTTCGATTATCAAACTGTTGACTTGTCGGAATGGGACTATTCATCCAAACATTCAAACAAATCAACAGTTCAATTATCACAATCAATCACATTAATTTCTGTCTCCAGAGATCCACTGCTCAACAGCTTCTTTCTGAACAGGAGCGATATCAAGTTTGTTTTTCTTACGAAGGCCGTTTAGGTCATTGTACAATTTGTTGGGGTTAGCCTCATGCAACTGAGCCAAGGTGTTGATACCTGCTTTGCGGAGCATAGGAACCCACTCCTGAGCCACACCCTGAGCTACAAACTCCTCGTCGGTAGTCACAGTAGGTTTCTTCTCGGGACGCATCTGGGGGAAGAAAAGAACATCCTGAATGCTCTGCTCGTCGGTCATCATCATCACAAGACGATCTATACCGATGCCCATACCAGAAGTAGGCGGCATACCATACTCCAATGCACGCACAAAATCCATATCGATAAACATAGCCTCATCGTCACCTTTCTCGCTCAGGCGCAGCTGTTCTTGAAAGCGGCCCAGCTGGTCGATCGGATCATTCAACTCACTATAAGCATTGGCTAATTCCTTACCATTCACGAAAAGTTCGAAACGTTCAGTGAGGTCAGGGTTGTCGCGATGGCGTTTGCAGAGAGGCGACATTTCTATGGGGTAGTCCGTCACAAAGGTAGGCTGGATAAGCAGATGCTCGCATTTCTCACCAAAGATAGCGTCAATCAATTTTCCTTTGCCCATCGTCTCGTCAAATTCCACATTAAGTGCCTTACAAGTCTCTCTGAGTTGATCTTCGTTCATGCCGCCTACTTCATAACCAGTCTGCTCTTTGATTAGCTCGCACATAGGTACACGACGGAAAGGACCACCGAAATCGATTTCATTGCCCCACACGTTCAACTTAGTGGTACCATGAAGAGCCATAGCAATGCGAGAAAGCATATTCTCTACGAAGGTCATCATCCAATTGTAATCCTTGTAGGCCACATAAATCTCCATGCAGGTAAACTCAGGATTGTGGGTGCGGTCCATACCCTCGTTGCGGAAATTGCGCGAAAACTCATACACACCAGGATATCCGCCTACTATTAGGCGTTTCAGATACAGTTCATCGGCAATACGCAAATATAGGTCAATATCCAAACTATTGTGATGAGTGATGAAAGGACGGGCTACTGCACCACCTGGAATACTCTGCAGCACAGGAGTCTCCACTTCTAGATAACCTTGTTCGTTGAAGAAATCGCGCATCGTGTTGATAATCTTGGCACGTTTTACGAAAGTCTCGCGGACCTGGGGGTTCACAATCAAATCCACATAGCGCATACGGTAGCGCTGTTCAGTATCGGTAAAGGCGTCATACACCACACCATCTTTCTCCTTAACGATAGGCAACGGACGCAGACTCTTGCTCAGTACCGTGAGAGTCTTCACATGAATGCTCACCTCGCCCATTTGGGTGATAAACACATAACCCGTCACACCTACGATGTCGCCAATGTCAAGCAGACGTTTCCACACTGTGTTGTAGAGTGTTTTATCCTCGTCGGGACAAATCTCATCGCGTTTCACATAGATCTGTACTCTTCCGAAACTGTCTTGTAATTCAGCAAAAGAAGCAGCACCCATGATACGACGGCTCATGATACGGCCTGCAATGCTCACCTCTTGAAATAACGATTGGTCGGTAGGAAACTTTTCAAGGATGTCACTACTTGTAGCGTTTACCTCATAAAGATTGGCGGGATAAGGGTTGATGCCCAATTTCTTGAGCTCGTTCAGCGAATTTCGCCTAATTTGTTCTTGTTCGCTTAATTCAGCCATAATATATTATATTTTAATTATCAAAAATTTAAAAAGCACTAGCCTCAAGCAGAGGCATTAAAGCTTAAAGTGCAAAGATACGCTTTTTTTTTAAATTATGAAACTAATAGTAAAAGTGAGATCCATCAAGGAGTCTCGATAAAGCCAATACCTACAAACATAAAAGAAAGAAGCAACGGATACCGACTTTCACCAAAGCGAAGCGTCTTTTTTCGCCAAAAGTCAGTATCCGTCAAAAGGATTTCTCCGCACTTGGAGACTATTCTGTTTGTTTCTTTTTACGAGAAGAACGAGAAGCTGCCGACTTGCCTTTAGCTCTCTTTTCCGACTTACCTTTAGCAACTTTGGCCGATGCCTGTTTTACACCTATGGTTCGGGAACACTTCGCATCTAGCCTCTTCTCCGAACGACGTCTGGTGCCTCTAACGTCTTTATCCCCCCCGCGGCTACGAGTGCGGCTATCAGCCTTGGCATAATCCATGCCATCGCTTTCGGTATCCACTAGTTCGAAATCGATTAGCTTCTTCACCATGTCCACGCCCTTCACACGAATGGTCACTGCATCACCCAGTTTGTAGCAATGGCCATAACGGCGACCTATCACCTGGTAGTTGTCTTCATCAAGCATGTAGTAATCGCCTTTGAGACTGGCAATGGCAATCATACCCTCACACTTGTTGCCTTCTATCTCGGCATAGAGACCCCATTTGCTCACACCCGAAATGAGAGCCGGGAAAGTCTGACCGACCTTGTCGGCAAGAAATTCTGCCTGTTTGTATTTAACACTGCTACGCTCTGCATCTGCAGCCTTCTTTTCCATTATTGAGCAATGACGGCAGTATTCCTCAAACTCGTCGGCACTTACACTACGGCCGCCTTCAAGATAACTCATCAGCAAACGATGCACCATGAGATCGGGGTAACGACGAATTGGCGAAGTAAAGTGCGTATAGAAGGGGAAGGCCAACCCATAATGACCAATATTCTGCGTGCTATAGTAGGCTTTCGACATAGTGCGGATAGCAATGCTGTCGATCATATACTCTTCGCCACGGCCGGCAATAGTGTTGAAAAGATTGTTGTACGACTGAGCCAACGCCTTGCGGCTGCTCGTATGGATCTTAAATCCCAGTTTCGACACAAACTCAACGAAAGTGTTGAGTTTCTCTGGATTAGGTTCATCGTGCACACGATACACGAAAGTCCTGGATTCACACTTCTCCTCAACGCCTTTTTTCTTGCGTTCCCCCACATGTTCGGCCACTTTCTTGTTGGCCAGTAGCATAAATTCTTCTATAAGCCAGTTGGCCTCTTTCGATTCTTTGATATAAACGCCAGTAGGTTTGGCATTCTCGTCCAGAATAAATTTCACTTCCCGGCTTTCAAAGTTGATAGCGCCGTCTTGATAGCGAGCCTCGCGCATTATTGCAGCCAATCGGTGCAGTTTCAAAATCGCTTCACCTACCACCTTGTCGTTGGTGTTGCCGCGATCTATCCAGCGCCCCTGTTCTATCACCTCTTGAGCCTCCTCGTAGCAGAGTCTGCGATAACTGTTGATTATTGTTTTTCCAAACCAAGCAGACAACACCTCCGCATTGGGAGTCATTTCAAACACTGCCGAGAAGCACAACTTATCCTCATTGGGCCTAAGCGAACAAAGTTCGTTGCAGAGACGCTCGGGCAGCATAGGTATAGTGCGGTCCACCAAATAGACACTCGTACCACGGTCGTAGGCCTCGCGGTCTATAGCCGACCCCGGTTTCACATAATACGACACATCGGCAATATGAACCCCCACTTCATAGTTTCCGTTCTTCAATTCTTTGAAAGAGAGAGCATCGTCGAAATCCTTGGCATCAGCAGGGTCAATGGTAAAAGTTGTAGTGGAGCGAAAATCCTTGCGGTGGACCAGTTCTTTATCCGACGGTTCTTTTATCTCATTGGCAGCAGCCAAAACATCGCTAGGGAAATCGAGGGGAAAGTCGTATTCGGCCAAAATAGATTGCATCTCTACGTTGTTGTCGCCAGGGGCACCCAGGCGCTTCACCACCCTACCCACAGGATTGTGCATATTCACAGGCCAATCAGTCATCTCTACCAACGCCTTCTCACCGTCTTGTGCACCAGCCAAGTCGCTTATGGGGATAAAGATATCGATCACCATATTTCGATTATCCGGAATCAAGAAGGCAAACTTGCCCTGACGCTGTATGCGGCCCACGAAACGGGTCTTAGCTCTTTGCAGAATCTCAACCACCTGACCTTCGGGCTTATGCATCTTACGACGAGGAAACATCACGATCTTCACCGTGTCACCGTGAAGAGCATGGTTAGTATAGTTGGGGGCAATCATCACATCTTCGAGGCCTTCCGTCTTAGGTATCACATAGGCCTTACCCGTCTGCTTCATATCGATAGTGCCAATCAGATAGTTCTTAGGCAGCAAATCATCGTCAATAAATTTGGGACTCAGTTTATATTTACCTCTACCCTCTTCCAACAATACTTTTTCTTCTGCCATCTGCAATATAGTAACATGCACCAGCTCGCGATAGGCCTTGTCGTAGGCACCCACTTTGGCTGCCACTTGTTTATAATTCAATGCTGAAAAGGGACTGTTTGCAAACACCTTGAGTATCTGCATTCCAATTTTGTCTGTGTTCATCGTTTTATTTTTTAGTTATGTTGATGTTGTTTTTTTGTGATCGGTGATTCAACAAGTATGTTTTTTCAGTAATCAGTGATTCAGTCGTTGTTAGCTCTGCATCGATAGCTGTAGCAGTTTGCTCCACTTCGGTCGCAGACCTCCGGTCGGGTTGTTGTTTTGACCTTCTGATCCGTAATCCTACGAGTGTACCTGCTGGGAGTATTGTCAGCTCACAGATCACTTTTTACTGATCACAAAAGAATCACAGTTCCCCAAACCATCACTCTCCCTTCTTAAATCCGCTACGTTCTATAAGAGCATCGGGGTTGAGGTCTCTGCCCATAAAGCGGTGGAAGAGATCGGCAGGATGCTCCGTGCCACCTTTGGACAAGATAATATCTCGAAACGACCGAGCGACACTGCTATTAAAGACACCCTGATCCTTGAAATGGCTGAAGATATCTGCATCCAAAGCCTCCGCCCATTTGTAACCATAGTATCCCGCAGCATAGCCTCCAGCAAAGATATGGGAGAAAGCCGTGCTGGTATTACAACCAGGCAACGAGGGCAGCAATTGTCGCATAACTTTATTTTCAAAATCGGCCACACTATTCGTACCAGCAGGTCCACGCAATGTATGGAACGCCAAATCAGTATAGCCTAGATTGAGCTGTCGCACACAGAGCCAACCCGAAAGATAGTTCTTGCTACGCCGTATCTTGTCGATAAAAACTTCAGGCATAGGCTCACCTGTCTCGTAATGATGAGCAAACGACGACACAAACTCCGGCTCGTAACACCAATTTTCCATCACTTGGCTAGGCATCTCCACAAAGTCGCGCATCACATTGGTGCCACCGATGCTCTCAAAACGCACATCGCTCAGCATACCGTGCATAGCGTGTCCCATCTCATGCATGAAGGTTTCCACCTCATCGAAGCTGAGCAAAGCAGGATTGTCACCCACTGGTTTCGAGAAATTGCACACCACCTGGATCAGCGGACGTATATCTTTGTCACCCTCATGATGCTGGCCCCTAAACTCTGTCATCCATGCACCTCCACGCTTGCTGGTCCGAGGGTGCAAGTCCAAATACAGCAGGCCCATGAAGCGTTGATGAGTTGTCGACTCGATGAGTTGTTGACTTGAATCTCCACTCAAGCGTTGTCCATCCCATACTTCAAACACTTTTACATCGGGATGATACACCTCCACCTCGTGATTCTCTTTGAAACTGATGCCATACAGACGGCCATAGAGACCAAATATGCCGTCGCGCACCTTGTCGGCCGACAGATAAGGACGAAGCTGTTCCTTATTGAAATCATATTTGGACAGACGCAGACAATTGCTATAATACATGAAGTCATATCCCTCCAGCACATCATCGGCCCCCGACTCTCTTGCAAAAGCTTTCACATCTTCCAAATCGCGCTGAGCAGCAGGCATGGCAGCAGCCATCAGGTTGTCCATAAAATGGAAAACATTGTCTGTGCTGCGAGCCATCTTGTCGCTCAAGGCATAAGAGGCATAGTCGTCGTAGCCCAAAAGCCGAGCTATCGTGAGCCGCAACTCTGCAATACGAAAC
>JAZUDW010000064.1:0-11686 GCA_045639845.1 Bacteroidales bacterium | reverse complement strand
CCAACAAAGAAGGTTTCGACAAACTCGAAGCACTGGCCAAAGAGCTCGGTGGCGAAGTATCCTCGTCGCGTGCTATGGTCGATGCTGGCGTGATGGAGCAGAGCCGTCAGGTAGGTCAGACCGGTAAGACCGTTCGTCCTGCCCTCTATATGGCTTGCGGCATCAGCGGTGCCATCCAGCACCTCGCAGGTATGGAAGAAAGCGAATACATCATCGCTATCAACAAAGATAAGTTTGCTCCCATCTTCAGCGTTGCCGACCTCGGCATCGTTGGCGATCTCCACAAGATCGTCCCCATGCTCACCCAGCGCCTCAAAGAAATGCAAAAATAGTCCCATAGGACTTTTTTTATCTTCATGTTTATTTTATGGTATATACATCTTATATGGTGTATATACCATTTTTTTTGTGATCAGTGATTGGTGATTGGTGCTTGATGATCGGTGATCAGTGATCCGACAAATGTCCTTTTTGAGGGTGATCAGTGATCGGAAAAGTGCTATGCAAATGAAAATGACAAATGACAAATGACACTTTTGTTTCTACCATGCCGTCGATATGCCGTCGTCTCTAGGTCGGAGAACAGACGCAACCACGATAGCGGCATAATCATCACCAGTGATCGGTGATCCGACAAATGTCCCTTATCGGAAGACCCATGAAGCGATAAGTGATTTATGAAAATTTCGTAGTGAAAATATTAATTTCCATTTATTTATCATGATTTCGTGGTTATTATAACGATGCCGACGGCATCGAACTAATTTATGATAATTCGCGTCCAGTTTACGTTTACAAAAACGAAAAAAAATTATTGAAAGATTAACGTACCATTAATGGCAAATAATGTGAAGTGAAAACATTAATTTCCATTCATTTATCATAAATTCGTCGTTAATATTACGATGCCGTCGGCGTCGACCAATCTTCTGTAATAGAATGACGAAAACATCGATGAGAAGATGTATGTTTGAGCGCTTGCAAGTGGATGCAAAGAAGAAAAAAGCACGAGGTATGAAAAAAAAGTGTATCTTTGCAAAAAGTTTATGTCAAACCCTTAAAACATATAAAATATTATGGCATTAGAAGTTAACGATAACAATTTCGAAGAAATCATCAAGACTGATCTCCCCGTTCTTCTCGACATCGGAGCCACTTGGTGTGGTCCCTGCAAGCAGATTGCCCCCATCATTGAAGAGCTCGCAGCCGAATACGAAGGCCGCGCTATCGTGGGTAAAGTGGATGCCGACGAGGCTCCTGGTATCACCGGTCGCTATCGCGTACGCAACGTGCCTACCGTGCTCTATATCAAGAACGGCGAAGTGAAAGACAAGCATGTGGGCTCCGGTTCGAAAGCTAATTTCGAGGATAAACTGAAAGCGCTGCTCTAATACCTTTTCGTGCATTGTTTCGCGAGATAGAAAAATACAAGACCCTCGACTTCTTTGCCAGGCAAGTGGTCGAGGGCTTTATTACGGGATTACATAAGAGCCCGTTTCACGGCTTCTCGGTCGAGTTCGCCGAGCATCGTCTCTACAACAGCGGCGAATCGACGCGCAACATCGACTGGAAACTTTATGGCCGCACCGACAAGCTCTTTGTGAAGCGTTTCGAGGAAGAGACCAACCTGCGCTGCATGTTGCTCATAGACCACTCCTCGTCGATGCTCTTCCCCTTAGAGGGACAGGGCAACCTGCAGCAGCCCAACAAGCTGACATTTGCCGTATATGCTGCCGCCGCCTTGGTGGAGTTGCTGGTGCGTCAGCGCGACGCCTTCGGCCTCACCTTGTTTTCCAAACAGATAGATTTGCAGACCGAAGTGCGATCAAACACGATGCACCAACGCTATCTGTATCAATTGCTGCAACAACTGCTGCAACCAGTAAACGCCGACAAGATGGAGCGTCGCACTACCTCCATAGCCGACAATATCCATCTGCTGGCCGAAAAGATGCACCGACGTTCGATGGTGGTGCTGTTTACCGATGCCTTCGTGAATGCCGACCAGCATGAGGCCCTATTCGACGCATTGCGCCATCTGCGCCACTGCAAGCACGAGGTGCTGCTCTTCCATACCTATCATCAAGCCAAGGAGCTGAAGCTCGAGTTTGGCAACAAACCGGTCTATTTCATCGACATGGAGACGGATGCCAAGGTGAAAGCTTTCCCCAGCGAGATAGCCCAGAACTACCGCGAGACGATGGAGCGCCAGATGGAGGCTATAAAACACCACGCTATCCAGTATGGGATTGACTACATACCTGTGGATGTGGCATTGGGATTCGAACAAGTGATGCTTCCTTTCATGCTCAAGCGAAGCAAGCATCATTGATTCATATTGATTAGTGATTGTTTACCAATCAGGTCGCTGACTTTCGTCTCTACCCCCAAAAAGACATTTGTCAGATTACTGTTCACTGTTCTCAGATCAAAAAAAAAACATTTTATGAAAAAATTACATCTTATTCTTGTCGCCGCAGCCATGATGTTTATGGTGGCTTGCGACCCTGTGGAAAACGATATTAAGCAGTTGGAGACAATCACCTCCGAAGCTCAGGAGAATGGCGACAGCTACACTCCGCAGCAATGGGAAAATCAGATGCAGGCTTTCGAGGACATACTCAACGACCTCAACAACCGCGACCTTAACCCCGACGATAGAAACCGCATAGCCAATCTCTCTGGCCAATTTGCTGGGTTGGTGGTTCGCTATTCTATCTCCAACAGTCTCAATTCCGCCAACGAGGCATTGGAAGGCCTCGATGCTTTTATGGAAGGCATTGGACAAAGTCTCGATGCCGGACTCGACTTGGATGGACTTGAGAATAGTCTTCTGGAGGGTATTGATGATGTGGTGGACGACCTCGACAATTTGATGGATGAGATAGACGATTAAATTCGGCCGTTCTTATTCCAATACAAAACGAGGAGCTTCGTTGGTTATATACCAGCAGGGCTCCTCGTTTTGTTTATATGGTGGTGTAAAAGAATAGTGTATGTATCTGACTTCAACACTGTCTTTGCCCTTCTTTTCTGTGTGAGCCGACATGACTCTGCTACCTATTTCTGTTGTAAGGCTTGGCTCAGCAGGTAGGAAGTGAGAACCTCTAACTGCCTTTGCGAAGAGAAACTACAAATGATGATAGCGCAACGCTTATAGTTTACCAGCATGAAGTAGCTGTTTTCGTTGTACGTTTTGACGGGTATCTCTGGATTTTCTTTATCTACCAACAGTGAGACGACATAATTTCTCCTAACAGATAGCGGATCGAGTGATATTGAATATTGGAAGCCGTTTTCGAAGCCAGAGACAGTGTGCGTGTTGATGGTGTCGAGCAATGTGGATATGTGTGTGGTTAGAGCGATAGCGGATGGGAGGTGGAAAGCTGAGGTTGTTCGCTCCCATGCAATGCTGTCTTTGGCAATGATGAATGTGGCATTTATACTGTTGGCACTGTCTATTGGTAGGTTTTCTATGTAGGCAACGTCTAAGTCTTTGTATGGTGCATAGCGGTCGTAGATGTGCTTCTGTCCATGAACTGTACCCCATGGGGCGAGAAGAATAAAGCACAATATTATCTTGAATGATTTCATGATGGGCGATATTTCAAAATGTTATTTATTCGTTTGCTTGTTTTTTTAACAACAAAAAGAGAAATGAATATACCTTGATCACATTGTGGTTCGGCATGGTTGACAATCGATTTGCAATTCATTGCACCGTATAGTATGGGAGTCTGTGAAAGGGGTTGCTATTTGTGGGAAGCTGACGTATTGCATGACTGAAAAAATTAAGGTGACTTCTAATCATTAGCTTCTGATGGTTTCGAGGCTATCGCGAAGCAGATTTCTTTCTAAGGATGCAGGTCTGTAGCGAGCTACTCCCCAAAGCCTTAGGAGGGAAGATGCAAGCGAGGGTCCGATAATACAGAAGATAATCATTGAAAGATTTATTGATTTTTAGAAGTTACCTTAATAGTATCCATTGATGGTTTCTTGAAATAATTTATTGTATATATCCCCCGAACACTCTTCCTGATTGCATAGCACCAGCATGAACGACGCCGTATGAGTGTCTGCGGGAATGTCGTCGTCATAAAAACTATCTTCCAACGATGTTGCCGACAACATGGTTGTTCTGCGTGGTTTCGTAACTATCGAGGCGGGATCTGTGTGGTTTTGCTGGGTGGAACTGTCGTTGTCTCCGATAGGAACTTGGCGAGAAGGGGGAGGGGCGTTGCCGATGGATGTGTGGTTAGGGTAGGACAATCGGCTATTATTGATTGTAGCACTGCTGGGATTGGGCTTATACCGAGCACTGGATTGGTCGCTATCGTTCATCATGGCCATGGTGTTGCCACTCTCATGAATGCTGCTGCCTCTGTGATACCATAACAGGCATATTGTGATGGAAAGTATGCAGGCAGCGGCGGTGGCCGTACGAACTGAAAGAGTGTGTCTTCCTGTTCGGAATGCCGGCGAGTGAAACAATACAATTGATGGCAGTCCTATATCCTCCATCTGCTTTAGTCTATGCGACATACGGCTCATTTTGGAAAGTCTTATCCTATTGCTGTCGAGCCTATAATACAGGTATAGCTTATATCCCGTCCATGTGGTTGCAATGCCCGCTAAGCCAAGGCTCGTGTACAGTATTATTGACAACAATGGATGCTCTATTCGCTTTATTGTCAGTACGATCGCAGTCAGTATTATAGTTGCTGCAATAGTGTAGCAAAGATGCTTGCGGCAACGTACCATTCGTTGATGAAACTTGGTGTCCGACGAAGGTTCCATCATCTTACGGAAATCTTCTTCCGTAATGAAAGGCGTTTGTTCGAAGATTTGGTTTTGTTGATCCCAAAGCCTTTGGATTTTGTTCAGTATGTTATCGCCGTTATTCATGGTAATGTATCTTTTGGGACTATATTTGATTATTAGTCGTTCGTTTTTTTTTATGATTGTCTGGATTTGCAGTTGTGCGCTATGCTTTTGGCCCTTAAAACAATCCCACAATCTTTTTGAGTTTTTGAATTATTCTCGACATCTTTTTTCTTGCAGCCGCCTCTGTTGTGTTTTCTATCTCGGCGATAGCGGAGTAGCGGTTGCGATCCAGATAGTATGATATCCATCGTTTGTCGTCGGTGTCGAGTTTTGATATCAGATCTCTCAATAGGTCTTCGTCTGTCTCTGTTGTCGCTATCTTTTCTGAAAGCTGAGGCATAAAGTCTATGTTGTTGATTTTACTGCAATAGTCGCGTTTGTAGTTCAATGCGGCTCGCCAGGCAATGGAGTAAACCCATGTGCTCTCTTTGCAACTGTGGCCATAGCGCGAGGTTCCATGCTTGCTGTATTCCTTCCATAAAGCATATACGATTTCTTGCCTTAACTCCCCAAAGTCGTATTCGTTACTTCTGAAAAACATCCAGCATACTCTGTACAGAATTTTGCTGTTTCTGTTCAGGAGTGATATGAAATCCATTTCAACAGTCTTGTTTGTTTTCACGGGGTATGTTCTGCATTTAATATTATATTAGTAACGGATAATTTTGTTTTGTGACATTGTAAACCAAAAAAAAAGTGGATTCTGCAGTTTGGATATAGTCAAACGAAAAATAATGTTATGAATCTCAATGCTTTCAATATAGAGACCAAAAGACTTTTTTATTCTGCAGAATCCACAAGACGTGTGCCAACAGTATAGCTGCTATCTGTTTGCGATAGTGCTATTGATAGTAGTGCGTATTATTGCCGATTCCCGTAAAGGTCGTTCCATTCCTCCACGGTATAGCTTACTCCGTAGTAGTTGCCTTGTCCATCTTTATAGCTTACCACAACGTGGTTGTTTTTCAGCTGTTCGTAGTACCATTTGGTGAATTCTTCTTCGTTGTTGGTGACAAATACAGATTCCTTTGCACCAGCATTGTGGGCTTCGAATTTGGATCTGAAACATTCAGCTGAAGGAGCATCATATCTTATCGAACCAAAACCATTCTGGATTGATGGATGAACAATCATAATGCTTCCGCTGGTGAAAATGTTGCTGGTGAAAAATTTCAAGGCACCTTCATGCCCCGAATACATTCCTCCGTCGAATGTGCCCCATATGATCTGAGGTGCAACAGCAGTGTTGACTGTCTGTGCATGGCTTTGCGGTAATAAAGTGTCGTCTTCGTTTTTTGCGCAAGAAAAGAATGTCATTGCTGCGCAAAGAATCGATACTAATGCTAAACTTTTAGTTCTCATTTTGTTATATTGTTAAAATCTGGTGGCTCTTTCTGTTTGCTATACTCTACGTTCTGCTGAGCCACATCGACCGACACGTAAAGTAGGAGTGAAGAAATGTTGTAGGAATAGCACCTGCCATATAGTCTGTTGCGACACGGCTATTTGTGGTTGGCACACACGCTGTTTTCTCATTCTTCGCTATTATTAGTAACAAGAATCGGCAGAATGTGACAATATTTGTCAATTGTATTATAAATTATAAACAGTTGTTTCTTATTGTAGCACGTTGATACTCAAATGCAGTAACGACAAATATACCAATCAATGAATGACGATGTATTATTCATTCTTTGCATCCCCAATAGTGTATTCATATAATGTAGTACTGCGAGACCCCACACTATAGTACTGCGAAACCCCACACTATAGTACTACTGTGATGCCCCTCACTATAGAATAATGTGTGGCCGGATGATGCTCAAATTAATTTTCAACTCAACCAGCGGATTCTCGTGAGGTAACCGAATAGAAAGATTGTTTGAACCGTTTTATCATAAATAGTGTAGAGCGGTTGGTTTTAGGTGGGATAAATACTTTATGTGCAAATCTATCAATAGTGTTTATAATATAAAAGAGGTTGTCGGTAATATCAACGACAACCTCTTTACCAATACTCCAACCCATTTAGATGAGTTAGTTCAGTAAGATGTAGCACTATTCGTTTACTACAATCGTATTCTGGGCGATGGAACCGCGATATGCGGGACAAGTCTTGTGAGCACAAGATATAGCCATTGTGGCAGCTACCAGCACCAAGCAAAAAATAGCAAATCTCTTTTTCATATCCGTATGCGTTTTCAATTATTATTTATCATTTTCATTAACGCACAAGTATTATTATTAGTATATGGTAAATAATATTTTTTTTTTCATCATTTTCCTAAATCTGTTTTTTGCCGTAAGGAAGGGTGGGGGAGATGAATTGGCGGAAATGGATCTTAATGTAAAATTCTCGGATGTTCGCATTGGACAACAAAGATTCTCTCGAAATAGAAATCGAAATATGACTTTCGTACCGATGCATTCTTCGTAATATTGAGAGTTTATTTTTTTTGATGGCAGAAAAGAGTAATGTTGGTCCCATTTTGGTGTCGATGTCTCAATACGCACGAAAGATTATTGATCGTGAAGTACCCATGTGAATCCCCGATTATCGGTACTCTGAAAAATGGTCGCTAACGTGTTTTTTCGAAGGGAGACATCTCGTATATAGGGAGGATAATAAATAAGCGATTCTGAGCGAAATTCTATTATTTACAAATGTATATTACAGATGTACTATATAATGTGGTATTACAAATATATTCGCAGTGATATGTATATTTACAAATGTATTTATATGATACAATTGTAAAATATATATAATTATGAGTTGTAAATATAAATAATTGTTTAAATACATTATATATGAATAGTATAAATAGAATAATTAAAGTAATACTATTATAATCTATAAGAAGATTAATGTAGTTTCAAAAATTAGGTGTTTATATTTTAATATTTAATTGTTATATAATGTATTAAGAAATTATATATCAATTGATAATTAATCAATAATAATGTTTACAAATGTAATATATAAAGATTTAACATTTGTGTATTGAAATAATGTGTATCTTTGTAAAATTAATTTGAATTAATTTAGATTTGTAAAAATATGAATAACAGAATAAATCTGCTTTTACAGGCAAAAAATATAACGGCAAAACAGTTTGCAGAAGAGATCGGTGTGCAGCCTTCTGGTATGTCGCATATCATGTCGGGTCGCAACAACCCAAGTCTAGATTTTGTAATGAAAGTAGTGAAGCGTTATCCTGAGGTGAATATATATTGGTTGATGTTTGGCAAAGGTGAGATGTACGATACGGGCGGTGCTTCATCGACAATGGTGGGTGCCACAAAAACGGAGGCTGTGGCGAATAATGGTACAGCGACTCACGCTTCATCAGCAGATGCCACCTATGTATCGGCTGCTGCCGATAGGGCAACGGGGGGCTCGCAGCAAGTACAGAGTGATTCCTCTTTGGGTGCACAGGAAACCACACCTTATAATAATATATCTGCTGATCCGAAATCTGGAGTGAATATGCGCGGAGCCCAGGCTGGCCCGGCTTCGAATGCCATGGATCTTTTCTCCGTACAGGGGCTCTCTCCCGATGGCGAACCCAATGTGGCCGCCACCGTCCGTGCTGATATTGGCGGAATAGATCAAGAATCTATTCGACCTACTTCTGTCGGAAATCAGCAATCCGACTTAGTTGGATTGTCGAATATTGTGACCAACGAATCGGGTCGGATGGTTTCGGAACAGAATGCTTTATTGTCTAACAATAATGTCGATGCCCGACCCAATCCGATATTGGAAGGGGATATTGTGTCTGCATATGCTCAACACGTGTCGCCAATGGGGGCGAATCGGAATGAATTGGACCGTAGGCAAGGGGCGCAAGTAGAAAATGTGACTGGAAAAAGTGCTTTTTCGACTCCGATTTCTATTTCACAGCAAATATTGCCAACCGAAAATGGCTTGTCTGTAGATGCGAATAATGCTGGTATTCAAAATGCTGTGACTAACGGAATGGCTTCTAACGGTACTGTTGTGGTTCCCGAGAATCCCATGGTTGGAGCGCATCAGGCTAATGGTACAGACCGAAAGAAGAGAATTGTTAAATTTATAGTCCTCTACGACGACCATTCTTTCTCGGAATATTATCCAGAAGGTTAACCCTGGTGGAGGTGCATGTTCGGTTCTCTCCAAATTCAACCACCCCGAGGGAGGCAAAGGGCGTCGCAATACGGTTGCGGCGCCTTCTGTTTAGCTTAGTGGCAATAGGATTAGGCACCCAGGCTGTGTGGTGAATGGCTCTAGGGGTGAAGGAGAGGGCGGGGAATGTGAAGATAATTTAATAAAAGGTGTCGGCCCACCTACCTTTTTTGAGCTCTGGAGTGATTGGTGGGTGGAGCAGACTAAGAAGAAACAAGCGTTGATTCTTTATGAGTTATATATAATGTTTTTATATATTATTATGAAAACTGGTGCCGTTTGAATTATTTTGTGTACTTTTGCATTTTGAAATTAAGCTAATTATGGGACGTATTGTTGCTCTTGATTATGGAAAAGTGAGAACGGGTATTGCAGTTACCGATACCTCTCAGATTATTGCTACAGGCCTCACTACCGTGGAGACCAACAAGCTGATGCCTTTCTTGAAAGAGTATTGCAAGAAGGAAGATGTGGAGGCTTTTGTTTTGGGCGATGCCCGCCATATGGACAACACGCCTTCCGAGTCGATGAAATACATAGAGCCTTTTGCCAAGCTGCTGGCTAAGACTTTCCCCGAATGTCCGATATACCGTGTGGATGAACGATTTACATCGAAGATGGCGTTTCAGACCATGATTGATAGTGGTTTGAAGAAAAAACAGCGTCAAGATAAAGGACTTATTGATACGATCAGCGCTACCATCATCCTACAGACATATCTGGATACTCGTCGCAACATGCAGCGCTAATGTAATAGGATAATAAAACTATAGATAACAAAATGATACTACCTATTGTGGGCTATGGTTGCCCAGTGTTAAGAAAACAGGCCGAACCCGTCACAAAAGATTATCCCAATCTGAAAGAACTCATCAACGATATGTATGAGACAATGTACCATTCGGATGGCGTGGGATTGGCAGCTCCCCAGATAGACCTCTCTATTCAGCTGGTGGTGATAGGCTTTCGCCCCTACGATGAGAAGACTGATACCTATGGTCCGGAGGAAGAACGTCATACGCTGATCAATCCTGAGATACTGGAGTCGAAAGGAGAAAACGAATATTTCAACGAGGGTTGCTTGAGTATCCCCGGAATCCATGAGGATGTGCTCCGCCCTTCTACCATCGTGCTCCGCTATTTCGACGAGGACTTCAACGAACATGTTGAGGAGATATCTGGCATGTTTGCCCGCGTGGCTCAGCATGAGATAGACCACCTGAATGGCAAGGTGTTTACCGATCGTTTGAGCTCTCTTCGCAAAACGATGATTAGACGTAAGCTCAACGAGGTGCAGAATGGTGCTGTACGTGTGGCTTACCGCATGAAATTCAACAAAAAGAAAACAAACCACTAATCCTTTTTTCGCTACGTGGCGTAGATTGAAAAAAATAATTTGAATAATATGAAAAAGAGAAACATTGTTATTGCATCCTTGTCAATGGCTCTGCTGATGGTAGCTTGTGGTCCTAACAAGGACAAAGACCAGGCACAGATACAGCAATTAGAAGACTCTATCTACCATAGCGGTATGGTGGTGCTCGACACGGTGATGGGCAACAACTTGGTGTCGCTCTACAGCCAGTATGCCGACAAGTACCCCGACGATGCTGCCACTCCCGGCTATCTTTTCAATGCAGCCGACATTGCAGCCAACATGTGTCACTTCGATGCTTCGATCGAGATGCTGAACCGCGTGATCGAGAACTACGATACCGTAGGCAACCTCGGTGATTGCTACTTCGCATTGGCTCAGGCCTATGAAAACAGTAGCAATTATGCTAAGGCGAAAGAGACCTACCAACAGTTTGTGGAGAAGTTTGCCGATCATCCACTGGCTGCAGACATCCGTTCTATGCTGGAACAGAACCTCATCGGCCTTTCGCCCGAAGAAGCTTTGGCTCAGATACTTCAAAATGCTTCGAACGAAGAATAAACGTCTATTCTCTCAATCATTATAATATGATAATAAAGAAGGCATCCTAGCAGGATGCCTTTTTTATTTGTTATGTTTGTAAGAAATTGTGCTACGAATCTTATTCCATGCAGGGAATATTCCATATTCAAGGTGCGTGAGGACAGCTGATTTGCCATATACCTGACTGACGACTGCTTTTTTTTATTGCTGTTCGAAAACTACATTGAATTGATAAATCCAAGATGGTACTCTTATGAATTGCCAACCCCTTTTATAATCACAGCGTGAGACATTTAGCTGCTTCCGAATTACAGGCATGTTGTTCTTCCGCAAAGATGTGTGGCCATACGATGGTCTGATGGACTGACGAAGATAGGCGGCATATTCTTTTTCGAACATGGGTGTGAAGATATGCTGGCCAATGGCGTTCTCTATCTCCTGCATGGACCAGAAGCGGCCGCCTTGGGTCTCGGTAGGCGATGGCAACGGCGTATGGTCGGTAATGGCTTGATAGACATAGACCAGTTCTCGTTCGATGGCACTCTCGTAGATGTAGCGGACTAGCAGTCTGGGGTGGTACAGGTCGGGTGCGAGTCCTATCTCTTCAAGCACCTCTCGTGCCAATGCCTCCTCTATGCTTTCACCGAAATCCACATGGCCTCCGGTGGCGGTGTCCCATTTGTCGGGCTGTATGGTCTTCCACTGTGCTCTGTGCT
>JAZUDW010000063.1:0-33479 GCA_045639845.1 Bacteroidales bacterium | reverse complement strand
CGCATTGTACCGGTCTCCGTAGGATCCGACATACATGATATTATGAGCATCAAAGATGCTGGCAATGCCCCGGATACTCTGCGCATAGATATCGTTGGAAACCTCGGCAATAGGCATACCGTGGTTCTTCACATTCTGACTGTACGAACGAAGATCGGTAGGTGTAGAACCCAAGAAGGCGGGGTTCACATTCTGAGACGATCCATCATTTACATTGCCTTGCCACTGCAAGAAGGTTGCACAGCTGATACCATTGTACTTATTGAGCAGCGGACTGGTTGAATAATATATATTGTATCCTATATAATTACTATTGCCTTGGTTGGGGATGTAGTTGAAGGCGTAGTTGGTGGTATCGAAGCAGCTAACAATATTGTTGTAGAACTGGCAGTTGTCGATCACACCACCACCGAAGGTTGCTGCGGCCACACCAGTGTGGGCAGGTGCCGTCATCTTCACCGAGTTGTGAACCACCTTGGTGTAGGTAGCCGTAATGAAGTTGAGTGGAGTTACGAGGGTGTTGGAAGAGCCATCATCGTCGCACACAATCATATTGTTGGCAATTATAGCATACTGCGAAGCGGTACCATTAAAACCAGTAGCACCAATGGCAGGAGCGCCCTTGGTGTTGTAAATCATGTTGCGAGTTACACGCGTTGCACCTTCACAGTCCTGAAGCAAGAGTGCATAGCTAGCGTTAGTATTAATACCAGCAACGGTACAAGAGTCTATACGTCCACCTACTTGGTTGCGAAGAATGATACCTGTATTCTGCTGGGAGGAGAGTGTACAACCTTCTACAACGTTGCCATGGGCCATATTGTCCAAAGCGGGACCTACCAAGCTGATACCGACTTTACCACGACTGAAAAGACAATTTTTCACCAATGTGGAGTCGGCACCACCAGAGTAGAGGAGCGCGTTGGCGAAGTAGGCCACACCGCTACCTTGCTCTGTGAACGAACAATTGTGGAACTGAATACCACGGCTAGCCATACCAAGACGCACCTGGTAGGGCACCTGATACTGGGTGCTTACGCCAGTGGAATAGAAGGCGATATTGCTAAAACGAATATATTTTGAATTAGCCAGACTGGCAATATACTGGGAAGCCGAACGGAGGGTTACCGACCCCAGTGTATTGTTGGCAGGCTGAATTTGTACAAAGTTGGAAGGCGAAGCGCCAGGGACAACGGGGAATACGAAGGGTCCATCGTAGTTGCCTGCAGCGAGGTTAACATAAAGAGGTCCATTCACACCACACTGGCTCAACACATAGAGGAAGTCGTTGAGATTGGAATATTCGCTCGAAGCAGATCCAACAGTGACATTACCACTCATGGGGCCGGAGCAAGCCACGAAACGAGAACAAATCTGATTGTTCAAAGGTTCATGGTCGCGGTAACGAACACCACCACTGGTGATACTATCATCAGTCCATACGCAGATCTGATGATATCCATGTACGTAACGTTGAGTGTTAGTAATGGTCACACTAGTCTGAGCACCACCTGCGAGAGTTCCGGTCCAATCATAGAAATGAGCCGTACTGTCGTCGATGCGATAATAGATACGAGCAGCATTGATGGGGTTGACACCAAAATTCTTCAGCGTGACGATAATGCTATTGTTGGTACCAGCCGCAGCTGCTGTGGAGTCGTTGGGTGTTATCAAACCCGAGATACCGCAATCGTGGATCAAAGGAAGATTGGCCTTCAGCTTAAACACAAAATCGGGACGGTTGGCCGCATCAACAATACCCGTAGAGAAGAACGAGTGCGAGTTGGGGTCGAAACCATAGTTGTGTGCTGCCGAACGGTAGAGGGAAGCCTTGGGGAGCTCGGTGGTAGTAGAACCCACCTTCTTGATAGTACGAACACGCATTACGGTAGGCTCGGTGCTCGGATTTTGATAAATGAAAGTAATCAAAAGATCACCACCTGCATAATAGAAAGTATCTTGGAAATTAATAGATCCGATGGTATTGGCATTCAGCGATAAAGTCAGCGAACTATCATATACGGTTTTCTCAAATTCTTCATAAAACCATCCGCTCTCATTCGTTTCCGACAAAGTATTGGCATAGTCTTCCGGGATGTTGGCACATCTAATCTTGAAGTTCTGACGAGCCGAGTTCATGGCTGTCGATGTTGCCGTGAAGTTGATACCCGTGAGTGCACCAGGGCCTATACCCGCTTGTTGTAGCATCCACTTGGGATAGATGTACTGTGCTTTCGACACGGCCTGTTCCGGGAAAGGTGTAGAGCTGGCCGTAGTGTTGGTTGTCCAGGTTGTATTGTCAATAATCGCCTGTCCTACAGAAGCCTCACGCTCCGTGCCTCGCACGTTGTGATACTCTTGCCACATGGATTCGTCCATGGGGAATGTGGTGGCATTATGATTGGTCGTAGCATCCTTGGCAACAACGCGATAGTAGATGGTGGTATCGTAACCGGCGAAGGGAATATAGCCACGATAGCAGTCTGGACGACCTGCAATTGCAGTCATATACGAACGCATGACGGGTTGATGCGAGCTGGAGCCCAAACGATAAAGGATATAGATAGAGTCGGCATCCATACCCGCAGTTGCATTGGTTGTCACCTGGCATTCAATACGGGTGGAACGGCTTGTAGGATATGCAGCCATGTCAGGATAATGGAGCATCTTCATCACAGGCACTGCTAACGACTGAGGACTGGCCTTGAACATGATATTGTCGAGATACCAAGCCTGATCGCCTGCTGTACCATTGGTCACAGGAAGGATACGATAGCGAATCAGCACCTTACGTTGTGCAACAGAAGTACCGCGGATCACGTTGCCGAGGTCGAAACGCTCTCGCTTCCATACCGTGTTGTTGATGGTATTGGACCAAATGTTGTAACTCAGTTGGGAGAATGAGGATGTACCAACGAAGTCGGTAGATCCACCGCCCCACGTCATATCGTAGTGCTGGTTACCCGTCAACTGCTGCCACTGGTTGGATCCTACCATGCGATACTCAATCAGACAGCAGTTACCTGCTTCTGCACCCGACTGAGGGTTACACGTGCTGATATGCATAAATTCCAACACGAAATGGTTGCACGAGGAATTGACCGTAAAATCGATCGTATCGAGAACGACGATGGTTGGTGTGGTTCCACGATTCATCTTCAAAGCACGGCTTCCCGAGGAATGAAGGACTGTCTGAGGCTGAGCAGTACCAGACTCAACGGTGTAAGAACTGGTCTCGCCCGTTGTTTCAAAGCCCTGCTGACACCCAATCACAATCTGGGCACGTGCAATTCCGCACAAAAACACAAAAATTAGTGCGAATAAGAATGCGCTTTTTTTCATTTTATTATTATATTTATTTATTTATTTTCATCAAATTATACAATACCGAAAGTAAGCCTTAGCTCACTTTTGCGAGTATAGTTAGAAAGTACAAAGATACGTTTTTTTTCATTGTTGCAAAGTTCAATTTACAATATTTTATTAATAATAAATATATATCATCCGCATACCATTGATTTACAACAAAAAGAAAATACACCTTTCATCCATTTTCATTTTCAGATTTCCTCACTACATATTTACCAATCCAACCCTATTTATTCGATCTAACACTCTTCTTTCTGCATGTGATTTCTGACCAACACTATTCCTAACTCAATCTTACTCTCGTTGCCTTTCTCTCATTGCCATACGTAGCTTTACTTTTATCGTCTTTCAAACACGTCTCTCAAACATAGCAAGTTCGCCATACCTTCGTTATACCTTCGTCGTGGGTTCTGCAAAAAGCCGAAGTTGAGACGTAACCGGAATGGCATATCAACGAAGGGTGAACGCAACAACAGCAAAGAAAGAAAGAACTAAACCAATACTGACCAACAACGAATACAATACCAGAATAAATATACACAAGACCATCTGCAAATCATAACCTGATATCGGCATTCCATCAATCAAAAAAAACTGCATCATCGTCAATATTTATCTCAATATCGTTTTTAAACAACCCAAAGATGCACAGAACACAACAATTAACATCATTTAACACAGCATAAACCATGTCGCAACATCTTTATCTCTAACAGGATCAGTCATTTGGACAAACACAATACAGATTTGTTTAAAAACACATTCTTTTTTGTCCAATTATATACCACAGACACTTTATCTGCGCAATAAAACGCAATACAAAACGTTCTCTAAGCAAAAAAAATTCATCAACAACACCATGAAGCCAAGATATCTTATCCTTTTTGCATTATTGTTTTGTTCATCGTGGGCTTATGCAAAACCTCATGAGAGCCTAAAGAAACAGCACTACCCTACCCTTTCTGTTGGAGACAATAAAATGATGCTGGGTCTAGCTATTGGAGGGAATGCATGGATAGAACATCAGCCAGAACCATTATGGCGATTAGGCGTTGATTTTCTGATACCCTGCACTGACCACTTATCAATAGGAGCCTTTTGCGGACTCAATTCTTTTAACTTTGATGGTGGAATGTTAACCGGTTGGCGATTTGAGAACAACAGTAGTGCCATGTTAGGCGCAGGCTACTCGGCCACATACGACATCCCTTTCATCAGAATGGCCTACAAAACACGAGGACGATGGTATTTCTTAGGATGGCTTGGGGGCAGCATTCACGATAATGAATACAATGTTGGAATAGGTATAGGATACGCCATCTTCGGAGGACGATAGATCCAATAACAACAAAGGTGTCCTCTCCCGTCAAGAAGACACCTTATATAATCGAAAAGGGACAATCTAGACAAACAAAAGGCTATGCTTCATGCACAATGCCTCGAACTTCTGTTTAAAATGGATTCACCTACTTAGTGATGATAAAAAAAAGCTTGAGACAATGTTTCATTTTTTAATATGCTTTAGATCAACTTGTCGGCTCTTTTTCCATTGTTCATCAGTCATGTAGCCTGCCACGCTCCATCTTTACAATTGAAAAATATCTTGACAATCCAAGCCAAATCATATCACCCGAACTATGTTCGGCGACTGAAGGGGAGCCAACTTATTTTTCATCATCACTTAATGGCGATTCCCCTAAAGCACGTTTTCAATTCGATCCAACGCTTCTTTAAGAATCGACATTGGGCATCCGAGATTGATTCGAAAACAGCACTCGTAGTCGGCTCCACCAAAGTTTGTTCCATCGTTCATAGCCACTCTCGCCTGATTAATAAAACGATCACGAAGCTCTTCGTGTGAGAGCCCATATGCCTTGAAATCCAGCCAAGCCAAATAGGATGCCTCCGGCAAAACCACATCGACCAAATGAAGCGGGGATGAAGTATCCTTGCAACGACCGCCTAGGTAATGAACATTATTCTGCAAATAAGCTAACATCTGAGACAACCAGTCTTCTCCGTTTTTGAAAGCCGCCTCTGCACCTACATAAGCAAAGATGTTTCCATTGGCAACTTCGTAGGTATCAAGATACCCAAACAGTTGGCGACGGATATCAAGATTAGGAACATAGCAAATGCTACTGCCCAAACCAGCGATGTTGAATGTTTTACTCGGAGCGATAAAAGTTATTGAGTGATCACGAGCTTCAGGTCCCACAGTTGAATACGACACATGATGATAACCAGGAAGCGTCAAATCGGCATGAATCTCATCGGCGATCACCACAAGATTGTGACGATGACATATCTCTGATATTCTCTTCAAATCATCTCTCGTCCACACCGTACCGCCAGGGTTATGAGGATTGGAAAGTATCATCATTCTACAACCACGAGCTTTGAGATCCAGATCATCGAAATCGATGGAAAACCGCCCGTCAACAACCTTGAGTTTACTGCATGAGAGTTCTCGGTGGGAACCTTCTGGCAGATGCAAGAAGGGTGGATACACGGGGTTCATCACTAGGATCTTATCCCCAGGAGCTGTAAAACTCTGTATGGCAAAAGCTATACCCGATACTATACCAGGAATGAAATGCAGTTCTTGCTGCAAAGTTTCGATACGATAACGATTGCGAAGCCATTGCCGCATCGTATCCCAATAGCTTCGAGAAGGTGCAGCATAACCCAACACCTCGTGAGAGAGGCGTTCTCTGAGTGCATCTATCACAAAATCGGGGCTTTTCCAATCCATATCGGCCACCCACATAGGTAAAAGATCCTCACGACCATAGTCGTGCAACATTCCATCATGTTTTACACACGAGGTTCCTTTTCTCTCAATAATCTCGTCAAAATTATATTTCTTCATACTATCATATATTTTGCGGAGCGCTTCCAAGTCAGTAACCCTATTGGTGATGATAAAAAAAATAAATTGGCACGATCTTGCTTTAGATTGTTGAGATATTTTGGAATTGATACGAGGAAGCATAGCGGGCTATGTGACCAAGCATGAAAAGGTTCAGCGAACTTTTGAGCATTTTGCCTGCAAGGCTCCACTTGCAGAGTAGCCAAATGGTCGATATAGCCAACAATTTGAAGAAGGCCAGTGGACTTCGATAGTGTTCCTGTAAGAATTGCTCAGCGGAGCAAGCAAAACAGAGAACAATTAAAAGCGTATCAGGTTGTCATACCATTTTTAAATATGCTTTAGCCCATCTTGTCGGTTCTTTTTCCATGGTTCATCAGTCGTGTAGCCCGCCACACTCCATCTTCTCAATGTAAAAATAGCTCGACAATCAAGCCAAATCATATCACCCGAACTATGGTCGGCGACCGAAGTGGAGTCAACCGCTACACTATCCGAAGTGGAGTCAACCGCTACACTATCCGAAGTGGAGCCGGGTCAGCGACTGAAATGGAGCTGACTTATTTTTTTATCATCTTTAAATTATCAAACGCCACGTTGGCGAAGCACTTCATACATAAACACACCTGCGGCAACTCCCACATTGAGGCTTTGCACCTCTCCTTGAATAGGAAGACAGGCACGGGCATCACTCAACTTAAGAAGTTCATTGGAAATACCCGTCTCTTCAGACCCCATGATGAGGAGTGTTGGTTGTGTAAAATCGACATCGAGATAGGAACGGTTACCTTTCTCGGTAGCAGCGACCACTTGGAGGCCATATTGCTTGGCCAAGTTCACAATCGTTTTGAGATTGGATTCTCGACATATAGGCACACGAAGAAGGGCTCCCGACGATGTTTTGATTGCATCTTCGTTTATTTGAGCACTGCCATGATCGGGAATCACTATAGCATGTACCCCTGCACACTCTGCCGTGCGGACAATAGCGCCCATATTACGGACATCAGTGATATGGTCCAAAAGCACAACAAAGGGCACCTTACCTTCATTGCTGAGCACAGGAACGAGATCCATAAACGAATGATAGCTAATAGGTGACACCGTAGCCACTACACCTTGATGGTTGTTGCGAGTAACTTTGTCGAGTTTCTCTACCGGTACATATTGGAAAGGAAGCTGGGCATCACGGATCTTAGCCTTAAGTTCATTCACGAGATTTCCCGACAGACCTGTCTGAATAAGAATCTTATCAATCTGGACGCCACTCTCAATAGCCTCTATCACAGGGCGGAGGCCATACACCACTTGCTGACTGCTCTGTTTAGCAGATTTATTATTCCCAGTTTTTTCCATCTTTCATTGTAATTTTTCGATCGGCCATTGTTGCCAATTCTTCATTGTGTGTTACGATAATAAAAGTTTGATGATATTGGTCGCGCAACTGGAAGAAGAGATTGTGAAGTTCTTGGGCATGCACGCTATCGAGATTACCAGAAGGTTCATCGGCCAAAATCACTGCAGGACGATTAATAAGGGCACGAGCCACAGCCACACGCTGCTGTTCGCCACCACTGAGTTCCGAAGGCTTATGTTGCGCTCGCTCGGATATATTGAGGAACTGGAGCAGACGCTCCGCTTCTTGCCTAGCTTCCGACATCGAACGACCAGCAATAAGAGCAGGCATACAAACATTCTCTAAGGCAGTAAACTCAGGAAGGAGATTGTGGAACTGAAAAACGAACCCTATATGCTGATTACGAAATCGGGACAACTTCCTATCATCCAAACGGGTGACATCAGTACCATCGATTGTCACTACACCACTGTCGGGTCTGTCGAGCGTACCGATAATCTGGAGTAGCGTTGTTTTGCCTGCACCCGAAGCACCTACAATAGAAACCACCTCTCCTTGATGGATCTCAAGGTTGATATCTGTCAGTACTTGAAGGTTGTCGTACGACTTATGGATATGCTGTACCGATATCATAGCCATTACATTCTTTTACCATTAAGGAATACTACCTCTGCTTTATTCTCACCATAAGCATACGGCATATATTCATAGGTAGGTATAGGTTTGGTGATATAGAAATTGGCTCGTTTGCCCACAGCTATGCTACTCAACTCCTGACTCACTCCCATTGCGTAGCCACTATTGATAGTCGTGGCGTTGATAGCCTCTTCGGGAAGCATACGATAGTTCACACATGCGAAACTCAGCACCAGCTGCATATTACCCGAAGGAGAAGAACCCGGATTATAATCGCTCGACATAGCTACAGGAAGGCCTGCATCCATCATCTGACGGACAGGTGCATGCTGCATATTCAAGAAGAAAGCAGCGCCAGGCAAAACAGTAGGCATGGTCTCAGAATCTTTGAGCGCCTCTATTTCTGCAGGACCAGTATATTCAAGATGGTCGCAAGAGAGTGCATTATATCGCACTGCACACTGGATGCCACCACTGAGAGCCATCTCATTGGCGTGAATCTTTGGACGCATACCATACTTGATACCAGCTTCCAACATACGCTCGGTATCACGGACTGTGAAGAAACCTTCGTCACAGAACACATCAATATAATCAGCCAGACCTTCTGCAGCTGCTTGAGGAATCATTTCATCGATCACCAAATCAACAAACTTTTCCTGACGGCCACGATATTCCATGGGGATACCATGAGCGCCCAAGAGTGTGCTCTTTATCGTAAGTGGCGAATTCTCTTTAAGACGGCGAATCACTCGAAGCATTTTCATCTCAGCCTCGGTAGTCATACCGTATCCCGACTTAATCTCTACAGCACCCGTACCATAAGCAATGATATTTTCGAGACGCAACATTGCATCTTCGTAGAGCTGATCTTCCGTAGCTTCTTGCACACGCTTTGCAGAATTGAGGATGCCGCCACCACGTTTGGCGATTTCGTCGTAGGAGAGACCGCGAATCTTGTCGATATACTCGATTTCACGGCTACCCGCATAAACAAGATGCGTGTGGCTATCGCAAAATGAAGGAAATACCATACGGCCCTCGGCATTCACCTCAGCATCGAATTGTTGTTCTGTCAAATCCTTCATCTCACCAAAATCAGCGATTTTCTCGTCTTCAATAATAAGGTACGCATTCTTGATGGTGTCGATATGAGCCATATCTTTACCACATACTTTCAAACGAGGTGCACGCTCCACCTGTACTAACTCTTTTATATTTTTGATTAATGTTTTCATTAGCGATATATTTAAAATTGAAAAATATTCTTATTCAAACAAGTCCATCTGAGACTGTATTCCTCCAGCTTTCACTTTTCCAAGATGTTGATAGGCCAACGGGGTAACCTCTCTACCTCGAGGTGTACGCATAAGATAACCCTCTTGGATCAAGTAGGGTTCGTAAACTTCTTCCACCGTATCGGCTTCTTCGCCTACAGCAGTGGCAATCGTGGTTAATCCTACAGGACCACCCTTGAACTTCTCAATAATCGTATTAAGAATACGGAGGTCCATTTCGTCGAGACCATTTCGGTCAACATTGAGTGCCTGCAAAGCATAACGTGCCACATCGAGAGTAATGGTACCATCACCTTTCACTTGGGCAAAATCTCTAACGCGACGCAGCAGCAGATTGGCGATACGAGGGGTCCCACGACTCCGTCGGGCTATTTCTAAAGCCGACTCACTAGTGATTTTAACTTGCAGAAGGCCTGCCGACCGAGTCACAATACGAGTGAGTGTCTCTGCATCATAGTACTGCAAACGACAGTTGATACCGAAACGAGCACGCAATGGAGCCGTAAGCATACCACTGCGAGTAGTGGCACCGATGAGAGTAAATGGCTTCAAATTGAGCTGTACCGTACGTGCTGCCGGGCCAGACTCTATCATAATATCAATACGATAATCCTCCATTGCAGAGTAAAGATACTCCTCCACTATAGGCGACAATCGATGTATCTCGTCAATAAAAAGCACATCATTGGGTTGCAAGCTGGTAAGAAGTCCAGCCAGATCGCCAGGCTTATCCAACACAGGACCTGAAGTCATCTTGATACCCACACCAAGTTCGTTGGCAATGATATGCGAGAGGGTTGTCTTTCCCAAGCCTGGAGGCCCATGGAGCAACACATGATCCAAAGGCTCCTCTCGTTCCTTAGCAGCACAAACAAAAACTTTCAGGTTGTCAAGCACTTGCTGTTGTCCTGCAAAGGCATCAAAACCTTTCGGACGCAATGCACGCTCCATCTCGCGTTCGCGTACCGACTGGCTGTTACCCGTTGCATCTAAATTAGAATTCATATCAATATTCCTTTTCTTTCTTCACGCCCCTTGCAACCCGATAGACACAAAACACTTTGATTCCAAAAAATTAGAAATATCGGTGCACGGAGCAAGAAAGTGCAAAGATACAAAAAGTGAGAGGAATGGCAAAATTTATTTTGACGTTTACGAGCCCAGCTATCTTCATCGACCATAGGGAGGTAAAGATACAAAAAAACACGCAGAACGTTTGCTTATTCGACACTCCGACAAAGTCAGCAACAATACTCCTTGCCGTTCTCAAGCTGAATTTTGCCGAGTATTCTACAATCTTATCTATGCTATTTTAAGATATGTAATAATAATTTTCAACCAATCACGTTATAAGATAAAATGTATTGCGACACATAAAAATAGACGATCTGTTATGAAACCAATAATTGTAGGCACCGACTTCTCTCAAGGTTCTTATGTAGCTCTTGATCTAGCCGTGGATATTGCCAACAAGATGCATACCGACATCAAGTTGATATGGGTACGTAAAGAGAAGAAACTATCTTCGTCCGAAGTACTCGACGAGACCTCAAGACTTGCTGTCGATAAGCTCAAGACACTCTGCGAACAAAGACAAAAACGGCTCACCGAAGGTACTATCGACTGGGAGATAATGACAGGCAAAGTAGATAATGCCATTGCCGAGATAGCTCGTCGCACCGATGCTTCCATGGTGATCATAGGCACTAACGGAGCTTCGGGTTATGAGAAATATATCATGGGCAGTACTGCCGTTCGTATAGTTCAAGAAGCTCCCTGCCCCACCCTCACCATTCGCGAAGGTTTCAATTTCCACAAACAGCTCGAACGCATCGTAGTACCACTGCGTGTGAATGCCAACTCCCGACAAAAGGTCCCCCCAGCAGCCCGTATGGCCAAATTGTTCGGAGCCAAGATTCACATTTTAGGTCTCATCGAGACAGCTCAAGATGCATTCACACTAAAAACCTACATGAAACAGGCCGAGCAGCTGCTAGCTCAAGAAGGCATAGCATACACCAGCGTGGGTAGAAAATACAGCAACTACACACAGACAGTGATGCAATACTGCGAAGACATCAACGCTGACCTCGTTGTAATCAACACCGAACAAGACCGACTGCTAGCTCGCCTCTTCCTGGGCACCAACGCACAACAGATGGTCCACAAATCACAGATACCCGTTCTTTGTATTCACCCTGAAGATATTGGAGACATTGCCCGCTAACGACGTTATTATTATAGGAGCCGGCGCTGCCGGTATGATGGCAGCCCTAACTGCTGCCAATGCAGGCCAACGAGTACTGCTACTCGAAAAAATGGAGCAACCAGGTCGCAAACTGCGTATCACTGGAAAAGGACGCTGCAACCTCACCAACACCGCCTCTTTGAAAGATTTTCTTGGGCATGTTGGATCAGACAGCCGCTTCATGAGAAATACCTTCTCTCGTTTTTTCAACCAGGAGCTAATGGAGTTCTTCGAAAGCCATGGCGTTCCTCTCACCATAGAACGAGGCAGTCGTGTATTTCCCACCAGCGGGAAGTCGCTCGACATATTTCTCGCCTTAGTCAACCCCATAGAGCACCATAGGAACATCACCATACTGAAAAATCAGTCCGTTGACTCACTTCTCGTATCATCCGAGACCCACGCCATCGTAGGTGTAAGAATGAAAAACGGAGAGTGTCACTCGGCCAGAAAAGTCATTCTCGCCACAGGTGGTCGTTCATATCCCTCTACTGGTTCTACAGGCGACGGATACATTCTAGCCCAACAAGTGGGCCACACCATTATTCCATGCATACCATCACTCGTACCGCTCATCTGTGCCGAACCCATTCCGCAAGAGATGATAGGTTTTATATTGAAAAATGTAGCATTGAGCATCGAACGTCCCGATGGCAAGAAACTTTTCGAGATGCAAGGTGAGATGACCTTTACCGAAGACGGACTCACGGGACCACTAGTACTCAGTGCCAGCCGCATTGCCAGCCGTCCGTTGCACGAAGGGCAGCAGCTTGTGGCCAAGATAGACCTAAAACCCGCTTTGAGCAACGACATGCTCGACAAGCGACTCATCACCGATCTCGACGGCAACGGCTCCCGTATTCTCAACGATGCTATGAGGATGTGGCTGCCTGCAGAACTCATACCCTTTGCCTTCAAACGACTCAAGATAGAACAATTCAAACGACTCAATCAAGTCAACGGCAACGAGCGCAAAAAGATCCTACAATTTCTCAAAGGAGTCACATTCACCTTGTCGGGCACCCGCGATTACCCTGAAGCCATCGTGACCCAAGGTGGTGTAAGTCTCAAAGAAGTCAACCCCAAGACACTTGAGTCCAAACTCGTGAATGGGTTATTCTTTGCAGGTGAGATTCTCGACCTTGATGCCGACACAGGTGGGTACAATCTTCAAATAGCTTTTTCCACAGGTTTTGTGGCAGGAAGCATCATAGAATAGTTCCGTTTCAACAAACATGCTATCGATTACGAACTTTTTCGCATCGAAAACAAAATCAACACAGCAAACGGTAAAACCACTCCTTACAATCACCAAGAAAAAGTAAAGGCTCGCTCAACAAAGTGAGCCTTTTCTTTTTCCATAACTTCTTGAATCAAATTCGGTCACTACATATAACATTTACCCGTCTCCCCACCGAACGTACGCGCTGGACATCCGGATAAGCATTTGGTTTTCGATATACAAATCAACAATTCAAAAACATAGTCGATATTTATCGTATTCGCCCCATACATTTTTTAGAACGACGATGTTCCCTTACAGACGAGAACGCATTCTCCACATGAGTCAGTTCTATACCTACGGGTTTAGAAAGCACACACACCACATCGAAACGGACCTCATTGTAAAGTCTTTTTTGCCGCATATATGCATTGGCACATCTGATATACGCCTCCCGTTTATCAAAATCTACAGCTTGCAATGGACTACGAACTGATGAACAAGCCCGTGCCTTAACCTCAACGAAGACCAGCAAGTCATCCTTCGAAGCTATTATATCCACCTCGTCGTGGTGATGACGCCAATTGCGTTCCACAACAACGTAACCATTTTTCACCAAATAGTCACAAGCCGATTGCTCTCCCAGAGCACCGAAGTCGTTACGATAAGCCATAGGGTTAACACATAAACTCTTCAACAGCTATCGTAGCCTCTTCCCATTCGGACATTTTTTTATCAAGTTCATCCTTCAGTTGCTGGTACTCGGCATAGAAAGAGGGATTGGTGGTAGCCTCAGTACTGCCCGCGGCCAACAGAGCATCTTTGGAAGCTATTGACGCTTCGAGCAACTCTATCTCTTTCTCTATCTTCTCCACAGTGCTACGCAATTTTCGCAACTCTCGTTCTCGTTCTTTAGATTGCTGATAGTTCAGTTTATTCTGCGACACTGCCTGCTCTGAGGAGCCCATAGTAGTCTTCTTGGCCACTTCAAGAGCTTTGAGGTGCTCTATTTTTCGATATTCCAGAAACTCAAAAATATTGCCCTTGAACTCATGCACTTTGCCATCGCGGAATTCATAGAGGCTGTCAGTGAGACCCTGAAGGAAATCGCGGTCATGGCTCACAAGGATTAGCGTACCGTCGTATTGCAAAAGCGCGTTCTTCAGAATATCTTTGGAATTCATATCCAAGTGGTTGGTAGGCTCGTCGAGCACCAAGAGGTTGGAGGGAGTAAGCAGGAGCTTAGCCAATGCCAATCGTGCTTTCTCACCACCACTCAACACCTTCACCTTCTTCTCGATATCGTCGGAGTCGAACAAGAAGCTGCCCAATATATTGCGAATCTTAGGACGAATATCACCCGTAGCAATATCGTCGATAGTCTGAAACACAGTCTTCTCTCCATCCAGCATTGCAGCCTGATTCTGTGCATAATAACCAATCTGCACCTGATGACCGATTTTGCAAAGACCAGTCTGATCGGTGATATCGCCTACGATAATCTTGGCCAATGTGGTTTTTCCCTCACCATTGCGGCCCACAAAAGCCACTTTGCCACCCTTGAGTATGGTGAGATCCACGTCGTCGAACACCTGCTTACTGCCGTAGGCTTTGCCTAAATGTTCAGTCTGCACCACGATCTTTCCGCTATGGGGCGCAGGGGGAAACTGAAAATGGATACTCTCTGTGGACACCTCATCAACTTGTATCGTCTCCATCCGTTCCAACATCTTGATACGACTCTGCACCTGCTTGGACTTGGTAGCTTTGTATCGGAAACGCTCAATAAACGATTCGATCTGAGCCACCTGACGCTGCTGATTAGTAAGCGATGCCATCTGGCTGGCCCTACGTTCCTGCATCTGCACCACATACTCGGAGTACGAAGCCTTGTAGTCGTAGATACGGCCAGCTGTAATCTCGATGGTACGGGTTGTGATATTATCGAGGAAGGTACGATCGTGGCTCACAAGCACAACAGCACCAGGATAGGTCTGTAAGAAATTTTCAAGCCACTGAATCGATTCTATATCCAAATGATTGGTAGGCTCATCGAGCAACAAAAAATCAGGACGACGAAGCAGCAACTTTGCCAGTTCTACACGCATCTGCCAGCCGCCACTAAACTCGGTGATAGGGCGGTTGAAATCAGAATGTTGAAATCCAAGACCCAACAAAATCTTCTCGGCTTGTTCTTGACGGCTACCGCCACCCAGCATGCTGATCTGCTCGGTCACCTCGTGATGACGGTTAAGCAAACGCTCATAGTCAGCCGATTCATAATCGGTACGTTCGGCAATCTCTTGGGTGAGCTGCAGTTGCATCTGTTCCAAACGGTCTATGGTATCGAAGGCAGTGAGAGTCTCGTCGATCACCGTTTTGCTACTATCGGGGATCATCTCTTGAGGCAGATAGCCCACCGTCTGTCCCGTGGCCACTACGATCACACCCGTTTCGGGCTCTTGCCAACCGCAGAGTATCTTAAGCAGCGTAGATTTTCCTGCGCCATTCTTACCCACCAAACCGATACGGTCACGATCGTTGATATTGAAGGTAACATTATCGAAAAGATTCTGACCTGTAAACTGAACCGAGAGATTATTTATTGAAATCATTTATCCTTATATACTTGAAACAAAGAGACGAATGTAGGCAAAACAGAAGTAGAAAGCCGTCATACGACAGCTTCCTACTCATCATATTATCTTGGTCGCATCCCATTGGGAGCGAACAATATCTACTAATTGAACGAGAAGTTAACGGGGAGGTTAAACTCGCTACGAACAGTACGGGTTTGCTGTTTTGCAGGTTTCCATTTAGGCATGGACTTAACCACACGTACAGCCTCGGCACCGCAACCGCCACCAATGTCACGCATGATCTTTACATTGGATACGGAACCGTCTTTCTCAACAACGAAACGGATATACACCTTACCTTCAATACCGCTGGTACGAGCCAAGTCGGGATATTTAATATTCTCGGCAAGGAACTTATTCAAAGCAACTTCACCACCAGGGAATTCGGCAGGCTGCTCTACCACTACGTAAACCTCGACATCCTTATCCTCAACATCTTCTACAGGTGCAGCGATCACGGGGTCGTCGGTAAGAATATCGTCGGTAAGATCCATCGAAAGGATACCCAATTCGTGCTCGGATTCAGCATCGTTGTCGATGATATGAACCTCGGTAACAACTTCGGGTGCTTCAGGTTCAGGAGGAGGTGGCGTTTCTTCCTGCTGAGTCTGGATTACAGTTTCAGTAACCTCGTCGATCACAGTGCGTTCTTCAACCACGATTTCTTCTTGGTCATAGCTCTTTACATTGAATGCCACGAGACATCCAGCAAGAGCAACAGCCAATCCGAGCTCAAGGAAGAGACCTTTGCGTTTTTCGAGGTCTGCTTTGGGATTCTTTTTTGCTTCCATGTTATTATTTTTTAATTCTTTAATTCACTTTCTCGGACGAACAAACACGTTGTTTTCCAAGTGCTAAATTACTAACTATTTTTGAATTGTCAACAACTGAAAGTGAAAAAAAATCAAAAACACATCATAACATTCTCTATTACACAACGATAGACAGCAAAACATTTTTTCAAATCACATTGTGGGAATCACCGTCTCCCACACACAAGAAAAAAGCATAGACGTACATCGTGACTTCTGGGCATAACAACCACCCTTTCTCCACTGTTTCTCCACAAAAGGAGTGGAGCTTCGATGCATTTTAGACGAACGTACAACGAAGGCAAGACGAAGGTTCATCGACGTCGCCGCCATAACAAAGAGGCAACAACATCCGACCATCGAGAATGACCACAAGTGCTCAATGAGTATAAAAATTAATGAATATATATTTGGGAATTGCGTTTTTATTTGTACCTTTGCCAACTAATACAATGGATACCGATGCCGGCAAACGAAGTGAAATGCAAAGAATTGTCCATACTATGCAAAATAGAATGTCTTGAAAAAACGGGCAGAAAACCTTGCTACCTTTGGGCAAGAGCCCTACCGGCAATAGCAGAACAAAACAAAACTCGACCATGAAAAGAATCGTATCGCTGATCCTCATCTTGATAGCTTTCTGCAGTATGCACGCCCAAACCACCACTTTTATTGGCACGTTGGTGATCGACAACTATACACAGAAAAACATCACAGCCACCATGACCGTACGAAATGGCACCGCCACCTGTGTGATCCACAACATGCGTATCTCCAAAATGGTACCTATGAAGTTCGACTCGACCATTCCTGGGCTCAAGGTTGCCACTACCGAAGGTAACACCATTGTTACAGGAAACAACATCACACCCAAAGTGGGCAGCGCTGGGTTCGAGACCTTTGTCATCACCCGTTTCAAAGGGGAAGTGAAAGGTGACAATGTGTCGGCATCGTGCATGATGGGCGACAAGAAGGTAACATACACAGGCAAAAAACAATAAGCCTCATGGGCAAGAAGAACCTCATCGGCAACTCCTACAATATCATCGACAGATACATCTTGGGCAAATACCTCAAGACGTTCCTGTTGGCGATGGCTCTCATCATTGTGATTGTCATCACCTTTGACGTATCGGAGAAGCTCGACGATTTTCTTCGCACCAACGCCCCCTTCCATGAAATACTATTCAAGTACTACCTCAACTTCATTCCCGGATTCGTCAACCTCTACAGTCCCCTTTTTATCTTTATCTCGGTGCTGTTTTTCACATCCAAGATGGCAGCCAACACAGAGATCATAGCCATTCTGGGCAGTGGCATCAGCTACCGCCGTATGCTCCTACCCTATTTGCATGGTTCCATCGTTATTGCCATCATCACCATGATACTAGGCAACTTCGTGATTCCTTGGAGCAACATCTATCTCAATGAATTTGAAGGAAAGTACATCAAAACCATGCACCGAAGCAACTATGTAGATATCCATTTCCAAGCCGCCCCAGGCACTTTGGTCTACGCCCAGAGTTATGATGTAGCCAACGCCGTAGCTTTTCGCTTCCAGCAAGACAAGTTCAACGAGAACGGGCTACTCCAAGAACGTATCACCGCCGACAACATCCAGTTCGACACCATTGAGCAACGATGGATGGCCACCAATATCTGCATTCGCACCATCGACGGCACCAACGAGACCATGCACCGACAAGGACGCGACTATTTGGAGACCGACCTCAGCACCAAAGACTTCAACGAGGCCGCCGTCAACATCATCACACTGAACTCTTTGGATCTAATACAATACATTCGCCAGCAGGAAATGCGAGGGTCGAGTGCCATTGTCAATGCAAAGATAGAACTATACCAACGTCTGCTCAACCCACTGGCCATCATAGTCATGACCTTTATTGGCGTAGCCATCTCGTCGAGGAAGACCCGCGGCGGCATTGGCGTACACCTAGCCATCGGCATCAGCATTGCCTTTGCCTTCATAGTCTTTATGCGTATCAGCACCGTGTTTGCCACCAACGGCAATCTCAACCCGTTCCTCTCGGTATTGTTTCCACAACTGATCTTCGCATTGGCAGCAGGCCACCTTATTTACAAAACGCCCAAATAGCATTTGCATTTTCATCATTATTAAAATATAAAAAATAATCTACAACCCTATACCTCATGACCATTGAAGAAATCGAACAATCCATCATAGACGAGTTTTCCAATTTTGAAGATTGGATGGACAAATACGCCTACTTGATAGAATTGGGCAAAGAATGCCCCATCATAGACGAAAAGGACAAGACCGAGGCCAACCTCATCAAAGGATGCCAGTCGCGCGTATGGCTCAGCTGCCAAAACATCGAAGGCAGACTTCACTTCCGTGCCGACAGCGATGCCGTCATCACCAAAGGCATTATATCACTGCTCATCAGAGCACTCAGCGACCAGACACCCGACGATATCCTCGCCTCGCAGCTCTCGTTTATCGATGCCATCGGCCTCAAAGAACACCTCTCCCCCACCCGTTCCAACGGCCTCACCTCTATGATGAAACAAATCAAGATGTACGCGCTGGCCTTCTCTGCCAAACAATAATCACACATAAAATTATGGATACCATCAACAAAGAAACCATCAAAGAATCGGCCATCAACTGCCTGAAAAACATATACGACCCTGAAATACCCGTCAACATCTACGATTTGGGGCTTATCTACGGTATCGACGTGGACGACGATCTAAACCTAAAAATCACCATGACCATGACGGCACCCAACTGTCCCGAGACGGAGAACATGCTAGCCGAAGTGCGCCAAATGACCAGCTACATAAGCGGAGTGAACAAAGTAGAAGTAGAGCTCACCTTCACCCCCGAATGGTCGTATGCCAACCTAAGCGAAGAAGCCAAACTGGAACTGGGATTCTTGTAGCCAACGACCTTCTTAGCCTGCCATGAATCTATTGAACAGAAAGAGCCATCGGTTTGCCAGAGAAGAAGCTTCCCGACACAGCACTTCACTCAACACACTTACACTGAAGCGATTCAGCCACGATACACTGGCCGTCGTCAGCGTGATAGTGATAGGTCTGTTCACACTGATGGCTATGCTAGGCTACCTTATCACGCCCGACAAAACTCCCTATTGCAACCAGCAATACCTAGAGCTCGCCACGCAGAAGCCTTTTTCGAAAGCCACCTTTGCCTATATCAGCACCAATGACAGCCTCCCGCCCGAGCACCATGGCATACTGCACCGTATGCTCTACGGCGAACCGCTGCCTTATACCGCTATCCCGATCTACGCCCACCGCATAGTGGGTGACAGCATTGAGATCGAAACATTCACTGGATCTGTGCCCAACGAAGGAGAGATACGGCGCTATGCCCGATCACAGCTAGTGGATATCCATACCCGCACATTCATCCTAGGCACCGACGGCTACGGGCGCGATGTACTCAGCCAAATTATGATCGGCAGCCGAGTAAGTCTGTCCATAGGTTTCATTGCCATATTTATAGCCTTGGTTATCGGCATCCTGATGGGTGCCTTGGCAGCCTACTACGGCGGATGGATTGACAATATTATCATGTGGATTATCAACGTAGTATGGTCTATACCGACAGTACTTCTGGTGATAGCCATCACCTTTGCCTTGGGCAAGGGGTTTTGGCAAGTATTTGTTGCCGTAGGCCTCACAATGTGGGTAGATATTGCACGTGTGGTACGCGGACAAGTATTTTCAATTAAAGAGAAAGAATTTGTGGAAGCCGCTCGAGCACTCGGCTACGGCACCCTCCGCATCATACTACGACACATACTACCCAACATCATGGGCGCTGTGATCGTGGTGACAGCTTCCAACTTTGCCAGTGCCATACTCCTAGAAGCAGGACTCAGCTTCCTCGGCATAGGCGTACAGCCCCCCATGCCCTCATGGGGCGGGATGGTAAAAGACAATTACGGTTATATTTTGCTCGACTCGGCCTATTTGGCACTTCTTCCAGGACTGGCCATCATGCTAATCGTTCTTGCTTTTATGCTTTTAGGCAACGGAATACGCAACGCTTTAGACATTAAGAACCAATAACATCAACCCATCGTACTTTACCCCTACTGACAACTGGAAAGAAGAAAAAAAAACTTTTTTTTCAACAATAAAGAAAAAACTCGTATTTTTGCAAAAATTTTAATGCACGAAACTTAAAGTATAATTATTTATAAACAATTTAAAATTAAAGTCAAATGAAAAACGTATTCAAATTTTTAGGCATTGCCTTCGTAGCAAGCATGCTTCTCACCGCTTGCGGCAAAGACTTCACCGTTACCGTTAATTGCGACGCTACCATGGGTTCTGTAAAGGGCGCTGGTAACTTCAACGATGGCGAACAGTGCACCCTCGAAGCTACCGCTAACGAAGGTTACGTATTCGTAAACTGGAGCAACGGCGAAACCGCTAATCCTTACACCTTCACCGTAACTGAAAATGTTGAGCTTACCGCTAACTTCGTTGAGATGGGTGCCGCTGGTGCTACCAGCGTTACCTTCGGTGACAACACCTGGACCCCCGCTACTTGCGAAGCTGCTGACTATGCCAGCTATGACCTGTTCTACGCTCGTCTGATAGAAGACCCCAATGGTCAGAACTTCCCCATCGCTGACGTTACCCTCATGGGCCCCGCTACTGGCAACTTCTCTGACACCTACGACGTACAGTCTGGTTGGACCAATGAGAAATTCAACTGGATTGAATACTATGCAGAAACCTCTCTTACCGATGGTCAGAACTACTACGGTGACTGGTGGGCAGAAAGCTGCACCGCTAACGTAACCAAATATGACCTCACCGCTGGTAAAGTATCCGCTACCTTCAGCGCTGTTATGTTCGACGCTCTCGCTGTTCTCGTAAACGGTGAAGACTTCGCTACCGCTGGTCGCAAGAACATGACCGTTACCATGATCGAGGCTGCCCTCGTTAATGGTGGTAAAGCTATCCGTCGCTAATTAATTAGCTATAAGATAAGACTCACTCACTACGGGTGAGTCTTATTTTATTAATGAATTACATAATTCAATCACTTAACAAAGAAATGAAAAAATCTTTCAAATTTTTAGGTCTCGCCGCTTTGGCAATGGTTTTCGCCGTATCTTGCAACAATAATGCAGAACCCGCAGTAAACGAAGATTCCATCGAAGCTGCTCGTATCGCCGATAGCATTCGCATCGCCGACAGCATCGCTGCTGAAGAAATGGCAATGGAAGAAGCTCGCATCGCCGACAGCATCCGCATCGCCGACAGCATCGCCGCTGCTAAATCTGGCAAAAAAGTAGCTCCCGCTGCTAAGAAAGAGGCTCCTAAGACTGACAACAAGGTTGCCAACAAAGCTGAAGCTGGTAAAACTGGTACCGCTGGCAAGACCTTCTCTCAGACTGGTGCAACTCAGACCAAACAGGAAGTTACCAACAAGATGGAAAACAACGACAAAAAGCCTGCTGGTAAGACCTTCTCTGTAGCTAAATAATCATTATTTACGCTCAACAAAGTCCGGATACAAAAAAAACTATCCGGACTTTTTTTTACCAACTCATTCAGAGTCTATCACACATTATCATAGTCTTCAACACAACCATGAGACGCACTTTTTCCGTCCTTATCTTAGCGGCTTGCAGCATCCTTTCGGCCTGCAACAACGACAAGAAACAAATCACCGAAGCCGCCACTGGCTACCTCACCGCCATGGCCAACTACCGTCAGCAAGAGGCAGTACCCTTTGCTACCCAAGAAACGATCGACACCTACATCGCTTTCATCAACCAATACCTCGCCCCTCAGTACGACACCAACGCCACACTGCGAGCCAACTGCGAGGCCGAAATGCCAGCCTCTATCAGCATCAACAACATTGAAATCATCGACGATACTACCGCTATCGTAACCTATACAAAAGAGACACCTAGAAGCAGGGCCACCAACCAAGAGCTGGCTATGCGTAAACGAAACAACCAGTGGAAAGCGCACTTCCCTCTCGATGAAGTACCCTCATTGTTCCAGGCTACCAAAAACAACAAGCTCTCTATCGACGAGATGAAGAAAAGAAACTTCCGTACCGTCTCGGCCGACTCGATGCTCTCTGCTCAAAAGAACACCCAACTATCACTACAATAATAACCCAAACCATCTACCCTCCTCCAACCAATAAAAGGTAGGCCATAGATAACCAACATCCCCTTCTGCCAACGCACACAGAGTAGGAGCAACCTTGTGCAAACCACACATCGAACAAGAAAAAAAAAGAACAGCATTCACCACATATAATCAACCCGCATCATGTTATTCGAAAACACCATCGTAGGCCCCATCCACAGCCGCCGTCTAGGCAACTCATTGGGAGTAAACCTTCTTCCTCTTCAACACAAATACTGCTCGTACGACTGCATTTACTGCGAATGCGGATGGAACAGAGAGTCGGAACATGCCGCCATGGTATATAGCACACCCAGCGAAGTGAGAATGCAGCTTGAGCAACGTCTGCAACAGCTGAAGGACATGGGTGTCACCGTCGATTCACTCACTTTTGCAGGCAACGGAGAGCCTACACTCTATCCCGAATTTCCCGCTATCGTAGATCTCGTGTGCGAGATGCGCGACAAGTATTACCCCCAAGCAGCCACCACCCTGCTCACCAATGCCACCCAACTTCACAGACCCGAGATCTTCGAAGCCATCAAACGCCTCACCAACCCTTGCTTAAAACTCGATGCAGGCACCGACGAGATGCGTCGCCTCATCAACCGCAACATCGACCACAGCGACGAAGGCAACAACGGTTGCACATGGGAGCAACTCATCGACAGTCTGATTCGCTTTGGCAGCGATGGCATCATCCAAACACTCCTCTTCGACGGCACCGACGACGAGGGTAATACCGTGAGCAATATCACCGACGAACAGTTCGAACCATACATGGATATCTTGAAAAAAATCAACCCAAAATATGTAATGTTGTACTCTCTGGACCGTGCCACACCCGCCAAATGGCTTAGAAAACTAGATGTAGAAGAATTAAATTTATACGCACAACGTATTAAGAACAAAGGAATTGAAGTAAAGGTATATGGATAAAGACTAAAAAAAATTTGGTCAGTTCCAAAAATGTTCGTACTTTTGCAAAGTCTTTTAAGAGATAATCGGAAGACAAAAGGTCGTTTGGCCGAGCGGCTAGGCACAGGTCTGCAAAACCTGCTACTCCGGTTCAAATCCGGAAGCGACCTCAAGAAAGCACCTCAACGAGGTGCTTTCATTTTATATTCCTATCCGTACATTTCGAAATCAACGGATGCCTCGCTGGTATAGCTAGATCTTCCTTCTATCGAAATTAACCCCTAAGACAAGAAGAGCGCAACAAAACAATCAAAAATCCACTCCCGTTCTGTATGAACAGAAGAGCTTTTTATTATTCTCAGCAGAGTTCTGCTTGACCCTACGCAGAGCTCTGCTAAGGCCTTCACAGAGCTCTGCTCAAGCCATAGAAGAGCTTTGCTCAAGCCCTCGAAGAACTTTGCAAAAAACAGAGAAGCATATGGAGTGTTTGTTTGTTGAAAACCATCATTCTCTCCCTTTATTATGATAATAAAAAATAAGTTGACGCCTCGGATTGTGTAGATGTTAGCTCCACTTCGGATAGTGGAGTCACAGTCAGCGACAGAAATGGAGCCAACTTATTATTTCATCATCACTGAAGCAAAAGCGTACCAATTTATTTTTTGCATCACTAAAAAGAACAGTACTACAGTGAAGGCTTCACTATAGTACTGTGATAGGTCTCACTATAGTACTGCGAAGGACGCCACAGTAGTACTGTGAAAGACTTACACTACTATAGTGTCAAAAGTTATACTAGTCAGAAAAGAAACGGTTTCAAAGACTGTAAGAGACACATGACAAAAACCAAAATCATCATAATGATGAGAAAAAGGTTACTACGTCTCACTCGACGAATCATCCCAGCCATACGGTCGGCTTGCTCTTTGGTCTGCTGTTCCAGAGACTGAAGCTGCCGAGCAAGGTGGTCCTCATCATCTTTGCATAGCGGGACAAATGGTGATTCACTTTGCTCAACGACGACGGCATGGACTTCTGTTTTACCCTCCATCGAAGCATCATTGTGAGCGTCCGTTTCCTGTTCCGACACACGTACAGATCCTACTTCATTGTACGACGTCAACACCGTAGAGACACGTTGAACCATCGATGCCACAAAACGAGCCAAATCGTCGGGCGTAGATACCAGCATATCCACCACAGTAGGGAGGTAGCGCAACTGGGAGTAGTGTTCGGTAACCAAGGTGGTAGGAAGAGGAAACTGAGATAAAACAGCAAGCATCTCCACATTCTCCAACGCAAAGACATCGTCGGCACCCACAATCACCACAAGATTACAATCCGTGCGAGCGAGCATATTCAATTTGTTGACCACATTGCGAGCATTAGAGAGGTTGGTCTTAAACTCGTTGAAAGCCATCTTGTCAGAAACGCTTTTGACAATGCCGCGAAACATATCAGTCAGTTCTACCTTATCCGAGATCAAGAGCGCCACACGAGGTGTCTTAGCAGTAAAAAGTAGATATTCCAACGAGGAACGCACATCGCGATAGCCTAATTTTTTCTTTTGCTGCGATATTTCTGTCCAGCGATTGTTATCGATAGTTTCCATGTCAACAATAATAATTAATAAACACCAACACAAAGACATTCGCAAGCCACAGAGACCGACGCCTTATACTGCGGCCATTGAGTTCTTTCATTAATAATGATACGGAAAAACAGAACTATTATTGCATAGGCAAAGAAATATTGTCACTTGTGGCCACTCAACAAGGCCACCTTTGTTCGGCTACTGATTCAACTCCACCCTGCCACACCATACTACACAACCTCAACGGAGAAGAGAGAGTGTAAAATCGTCGTTCTGACAAACGAGACCTTCGTCCATAAGTTGCCGCAACAAGTCGGAGACCCTACGTGCATCAAACTGATGAAGCTCGGCAGCAATCTTATCGATAGCGGTATGGGGATAGCGTTCCAACAGATCGAGCAACGCTTCGCGCAACGAAGGCTCTACCACCGATGCACCCTTTGTCTTCTCCTTACGGCACACATCGCATACGCCACAAGGAAGAGCCTGCGACTCACAGAAGTACTGCATCATCTGCACACTGCGACACCGGTCGTCGCTCATCACCATGCGCTTCATAGCCGCTACCCTTTGCTGGGCCAAGGCCTTCATGTATCGATACTCTTCGTCGTTGAAATGCAGAGCATCCACATCCACCCTGGCCGAAAGGAACAACACCTGTGGTTTTGTAGCCTTGGGGCGATAAGCCACCACGTCCATCTTGTCCATCTGTACCAATGCTTTGTGCACCACATTCTCTCCCACTTTGAGACGTCGCGCCACCTGCACCTCATCGATATCGGTGAAATCCGTAAAGAGTCCGCCATACATGCGCAACAAGCCCGTGAGGATATCGCCCAGTTTGCGATTCTCTACCTGAAAACGATACACATCATCTTTCCCCATTGGGATAAAGAGACGGGAATACAGATTGTTTCGTTCGGGCAACGAAGCCAGTCCCACACGCTCCAAAAAACGGAAAGCATTGTACGCCAACACAGGATTGAAACCATAGGTGCGACAGAACGATTCCAGATCAAAATCGAACTGCTCATCGCACCCCGCGCCCACTGGAATCTGGTAGAAATTGCAGACAGCACGATACACATTCTTGATCATAGTCGGTGTAGGGTACTCCAACTCCACGCTCCTATCCATCGAATCCAAATCGTTGTCGTCGTAGAGCAGCACAGCATAGGCCTTCTGCCCATCGCGACCAGCACGACCCGCCTCCTGGTAGTAGGCCTCTATCGACGAAGGGACGTCGAGATGCACGACAAGGCGTACGTCGCCCCTATCGATACCCATACCAAAGGCATTGGTGGCCACCATCACGCCTTGCTGAGACTGCAGCCACAGCTGCTGTCGCTGATCGCGTTCACGCTGACTGAGGCCTGCATGATAATAGGTAGCCGACACCCCCTGGGCCGTCAACATACGGGCCACCTCGACCGTCATTCTCCTATTGCGCACATACACAATGCCGCAACCGCCCACACCTTTTACGATCTGCAACAATCGAGCCATCTTGTTGGCTTCTTTGTAGAACAAGAAATTGATATTGGGGCGTACAAACGACTGCGTGAAGGTATTGGAATCCGCCCCGAAAAGCAGCTGTTCACGAATATCGCGAGCCACCTCGGGAGTAGCCGAAGCCGTAAGCGCCACCACAGGGACACGAGGATGAAACTGACGGATATCGGCAATCTGGCGATAGGGAGGGCGAAAATCGTATCCCCACTGAGAGATACAATGAGCCTCATCGACGGCTATGAGGCTAAGACGCATCTGCTTATAGTGCTCTATAAACTGACGGGACTGCAGGCGCTCAGGCGACACATAGAGCAGTTTTACATTGCCCCACACACAATTATTGAGCACCACATCGATCTCGTAACGGTTCATTCCACCCACCAGAAACTCAGCCTTCACGCCCTTACTACGAAGACTCATCACCTGATCCTTCATCAGCGCCACCAGAGGGGACACCACAAGACAGGTACCCTCGCTCACCAAAGCAGGCACCTGATAGCACAACGACTTTCCGCCACCCGTAGGCAGCAGAGCCAAAGTGTCCTTGCCCTCTATCACCGACCGAATAATATCTTCCTGCATAGGGCGGAAAGAGGTGTAGCCCCAATAATGCAGCAATGCTTCGTAGATCGTCATACCTTAAATCTAATGATTAAAATGTATATTATCAACAATAGGGGACACAATGTCTCTCATCCTATCGTGTCATCGCCATATAGCCCTCAAGCCTACAATGAATCCTGGCGCAATTTTCCTTACAACAATGGCGTTGAACTATTGCTTCGATTGAAAAGCGACTCCCGCAAAGCACCAAGCCCTGCAGAAGTCGCCATTCGAGACCTCACCAGAAGAGGTCTAACTATCAAGTTTGATTAGTGAAGCACCAGTACCGTACCCTTCTGGGACATCAAGCGTTCCTGCCCCTGACGGCGATAACGTGCTATATATACATACGAACCCTGATCGCACAACTTGCCTTTGTAGGTGCCATCCCAAACAGCATCGGGGCTGACGGTATGGAACACTAGCAGACCATTGCGGTCGTAGATGCACAACTCATAATCAACAAGCGTATTAGCAGTATGGCAACCGAAGGTAGCATTGGTCTCCAAACGGGGAGTGAACGCATTGGGGAACCATACGGTGAATACATTGATAGGAATCCAGAACATGGTGTCGCGGCTGCAACCCAACGGATTGGAAGAAGTGAGGCCGATGAGAAGGGAATCCTGACTCAAATCGGTAAACGAATGCACTACCGAACGGACAGTCGAAGTCTCACCATTGCCGAAGTCCCACAGCGAGTAGGCACTATAGAGCGAAGTGTCGGAGAACTGAACCGAAGGATTCTCAGAATCGATATAGTCGGGAGTAAGTTTGAAACCGATAATGGGATAAGGATGCACCACAATCTGCTGGCTCAAGGCAGTAGCACTACAACCATTGGTACCGTGACCCACCACCGAATAAATAGTAGTCTCGGTAGGCGACACATAAAGGGTATCATTGTTCTCCTGACCCCAGAACGTAGCATCGGTAGGAGGATCGCAAGACCAGGAGTAGGAAGCAGCCTTACCACCCCACAACTTCACCATATCGCCCGTACAGATTTCAGGTTTAGGATCATAGGGAGTAGAGAAATAGAGAGCCGGCTTCACAATAGACACCGAGAGCGTATCCCACGACACACAGCCGTTGGAGGTAGTAGCTTTCACATAATAGCTCACATCACTAGTAGGACGAGTGGTAAGCGTAGGGTTGTTTTCTTGGATAGGAGCCGATCCGCTGCTCGAATACCAGTCGAAGGTACAGCCTTGCTGATCGGCCTGAACGGTAACCTGCGACTGTTCACCGTTGCACACAATAGTATCGCCCGTCACCTGGAGCACAGGGAACTGCTGCACATGGACGGTTACGGAAGCCATAGTGTCGCAATACATGGGATCAAGCACACCGTCGAAGTTAGTATCCTGCAAATAGTGAATAGCATTGTGAGTCTTCACCTCGATAGTAGAAGTCTCATCGCAAGGCCACTGGAAAGCTCTCATATACGAACCTTCCCAAGTAGTATCCATATTGGGATTGAAGATATGCCACTGGCGATATACAGTACCATTCGTACGATCGGTAATGAGCACAGTGTCGCCATGACAGATATTATCACGATCAATAGTCAGCATAGGAGAAGCAGGAACGATAGAGCGAACACGTACCGTTTTCTCGTTCCAGCAGGTAGAATCGTAAGCCCGGCTACGCACACTCACCCAATGCTCACCGGCAGTGGTAAAGGTATGGGTAGAGCGGGCACCATGAGTAACCTCGGCAGGCAAACCTGCATTGACGGCAGCATAGTTCTCATACCATTTCCACTCCGTGTTGTTGGTATCGACATTGTCGGTATTCACAATAGTATAGATAGGCTGACTCTGATCAATAAGTGTCACCGTGTTGCGACACGACTGGATGGTATCGAGATAAAGGATAGGCTTGGTGTTACATACGTCGGTATAGAGGGTGGACCATACCGGTTTGCCAGGATTCATTTCCGAACGCATCTCGCATTTCACGGACACACATCCGTTGGTATCGTGTTCACGGTCTATGAAGTGTTCGAGCAACACACCCAGCTGGCAAGTATCTACATTCTGGCCGGTACCATCCTGAATACGCAACCAGTTGGCAGTGTTGTTGCGCTCCTCACCAGCACAAATACCACCAGGTATATTGCTGCGATACCAACGGTATTCGAGCATACCCTGAGGAGCATCGACCGTACCCACTGCATCGCTGGCGCCAGCGGCACAGCCATTGGCATTCAGAAGCATGGGCTGACAGTTACCGGCCAGATAGGCAATGGAATAATGCTGAGTTTGCGCACAGTCGCCAGCGGCAAACACAATACGCATGGTCTCGTTCAGATACTTATAGAGGTTCATCACAACCTGGGTCCATGGAAGATACACATTGGCACTGTTAGTAGCGGTATTATTTGTGGTTCCCGCATAAGTAGTCTGCCCAGATTTATAACCAACAAAGAAAGGTGCCGTTGTTGGAGCTCCGGAAATAGGCGTAGGCTGAATACGGCACAGCGTATCGTTGCCCACACGCTGCCACGAGCCATTTACCAATCGCTCTACGAAGATAGCACATTCAGGATTGGCGGCTGCACTGTGCTGGCCATTCTGCAACGACATAGCAAACCACAAAGTGAACAACGCATTCTGAGGCGTTACGCGAAATTGGAATGCCAAAGCCTCGGCCTGAGTTTGGCCACAATAATTACCCAGACGCACAGAGGTGTGATAGCTTGTATCGGGAGGCAGATAAGAGAGGCCGCCAGCAGTCTCAGGGTCGATACCCGGTCCTTTGATGACAAAACGTTTCAAATAGTCAGCCTGACCATTGATATCGACAGAAAGAGTCTGCGTTTGGGAGTTCTGCATCTGCGAACCATAGGTGCAACCACCCGAGAAGGTTTGCGACGACAAATCGGCAGCCGACACCGTGGTAGCACTACTCAGCCACGGCACACCTATCGTTGGAGAACTGGCCGTATTAGGTTTGGTACCGATCCAACCCGACCATTGGGTGAAGGCATTACCACCCGTCATAGTGAAGTTGGTAGGATTGTGCCAACCCATGCAGGCACTACCATCCTGAGCCATAGCCACTACAGCAGAAAGGACCAATGCAAGGAGAGCAAGAATGTGTTTCTTCATAATATTGAGTTTTTTTATTTTTTACTACAGATTCTTATCGATACATCAAAAAGACCCTACGGGATCCTGTAGGCGATCACGTTATAGAGCCTTTCTTATATATTTTTGTTGCCTCAAGAAAATAGTTTTTTTCTCTACTTTCGCAACACTACTGTATTCTCAACCGACGTATTATTATATAATAACAAACTATATTTTCGATATTTATTGGTTGATGCAATAAAAAGTACTGGCTCGCGCCCCGCCAATCCACTCAAAGAAAGGCTACAGAAACCAGTATTAATCAAAAAACTATTTTGAATTTTTCTTCAATCATTTACTCATGCCATATAAACTGTGCTTTTTCCCCACACAACCCTTCAGTCACACCGGAGTTCCATAGTGCATTCAGTACAGCAAAAACAACTCGTCTCTCTGGTCAATAAACAATATCAACAACATTCAAACAGTTTATAAAAAAGGAGTCTCCCAATCAAACATATCGGGACAGGAGACTCCTTTGGCAATATACTCAAACCACAAAGGTTTGAGGCAACAGGCAGAGCATGCTGCCCAGAAAAAAAATCGAATCACGAGGGACGGCGACCATCATCGGCGATAGGTCACCGTCCTAAGGATAGGCTACATATTAGTTATTGCCTTGTTTTTCGATTTCCTCTTTCAGGTTAGCCAGAACGTCGAGGTCGCCAAGGGTAGTCTTCTCGAGAGTTTCGCTTACTCTCTTCACAGCCTTCTTAGCAGCGCGTTCTCTCTTAGCCTCTTCGTTCTCAACGGGCATGTCGGCAGCATCCTCTTTGTGAACGCGGGTGTGGCTAACGATGATTTTCTTGTTCTCTTTGGAGAACTCGATCACCTTGAATTCGAGAGTCTCGTCCATGCGAGCTTTGCTCTTGTCGGCTTTCTCGAGGTGACGCATAGGAGCGAAACCTTCCACGCCGTAAGGCAGAGCCACGGTAGCACCCTTATCGTTGATAGCGGTGATGGTGCCCTGATGAACGGTACCTACAGCGAAGAGGTCAGCATAGGTATCCCAAGGATTCTCCTCGAGCTGTTTGTGACCGAGGGAGAGACGACGGTTTTCAGCATCTACTTCGAGAACAACCACCTCGATCTTCTCGCCAGTCTTGGTGAATTCAGCGGGGTGTTTGATTTTCTTGCCCCAGCTGAGGTCGCTGATGTGGATCAGACCGTCAACGCCTTCTTCGAGTTCAACGAAGATACCGAAGTTGGTGAAGTTACGAACGGTAGCAGTGTGCTTGCTGCCAACGGGATATTTCTCGGCGATAGACAACCAAGGATCGGGCATAAGCTGCTTGATACCGAGCGACATTTTGCGTTCTTCGCGGTTGAGGGTAAGAACAACAGCCTCTACCTCGTCGCCAACTTTCAGGAAGTCCTGAGCGCTACGGAGATGCTGGCTCCAGCTCATCTCGCTAACGTGGATAAGGCCTTCAACACCGGGAACAACCTCTACGAAAGCACCATAGTCAGCAATAACGACTACTTTACCTTTCACGCGGTCGCCTTCTTTGATGCTAGCATCGAGGGCATCCCAAGGATGAGGAGTGAGTTGTTTGAGACCAAGGGCGATACGATGTTTAGCCTCGTCGAAGCCCATGATAACGACTTTGATCTTCTCGTCAAGGTGAACGATCTCTTCGGGATGAGAGATGCGACCCCAAGAGAGATCGGTGATGTGGATAAGACCGTCCACACCGCCAAGGTCAACGAATACGCCGTAGCTAACGATGTTCTTAACCACGCCTTCGAGAACCTGACCCTTCTCAAGGTGCGACATAATCTCAGCCTTCTGAGCCTCGATTTCGTCCTCGATGAGAGCCTTATGAGAAACTACAACATTCTTGTATTCGTGGTTGATCTTAACAACCTTGAACTCCATGTTCTTGTCAACGAATACATCATAGTCACGAATAGGTTTAACATCGATTTGCGAACCAGGAAGGAAGGCCTCGATGTTGTCGAATACGGTAACGATAAGACCACCTTTGGTGCGGCTCTTAACATAACCGGTAATAACTTCTTCGTTTTCGAAAGCTTGGTTAACGCGCTCCCAAGATTTGAGCACGCGAGCTTTCTTGTGAGAGAGGAGGATCTGACCGTTGGAGTCTTCCTGACTTTCAACGTAAACCTCGATTTTGTCACCAGCCTTCAGATCAGGGTTGTAACGAAGTTCAGAGGCGGGGATGACACCGTCAGACTTGAATCCGATATTAACAACAGCCTCGCGGTCGTTAACAGAAACGATAACACCTTCTATCACCTCGTTTTCGGTAAGCTGGTTGAAGGTCTGATCGTAAGAAGCAGATACTTTGTCGATCTCGCTTTGGTTGGACTTAACAGCAGAATTATCGATAGCACTCCAATCGAAATCCTCTAACGGTTTCACATTTTTGTAATCCATGTGTGGGTTTTTGTTTTTTTTATTGGCTACTTACCTAACCGGGTTAAACATATTATAAAAACGAGCATATCATGATGTTTTTGCCAATAGCATCATTTGGTTCAAAAAGCACCAAAATATTGAGAAGCACCATCTTGGTAAGCAGGTGGTCGTTCTCTCGCTCAATGCAAAAATAATATAAATATTTATTCTACAACTTTTTTAGACTATTTTTAATAAAAAACAGCTGTGCAAAGAAAAGAAAATTTTTTCTCTTTCCATCAAACCATCTTCTTTATGATCACTCCACCACAAAGGTGCGGGTCGCCATGTGCCCGCCGGAGTACAGGCGGAGCAGATAGGAGCCCTTGGGCAGTGTGCTTACATCCAGCACGGTCTCACACTCGCGGACCGATACCTTCATCACGCACAGACCCGATGTGTTGAACACCTCGATCACCGCCTGCTCCATCGATGGATGCTCCACCGTCAGCAGACTGTGTACGGGGTTGGGTCGCAGCAGCACCTCGCCATCGGGGCTTCCCGTCGGGTCTATTCCCACGGGCTCGTTAGTAGGCACGGTGAATCCCACGGTGTCGCTCCACTCTCCGAAAAACACCGTGTCGTGATAGTAGCAGCGGTGGTGCATCTGGGCCCGCACCTTGAAGTCGGATCGTAGCCATGTCGTTCTGTGAGCCAAGG
>JAZUDW010000062.1:0-24778 GCA_045639845.1 Bacteroidales bacterium | reverse complement strand
ATATAAAAGTTAAATCATTGTTTAATATTTCAAGAACACGCTATCGTTTAAGGCACTTATCAACCAAATTAACACCTATAGTAGTAGATTAAATATTTTCTTTTTTTTTAAATAAACTTTAAATAAATATAGTTTCGAGTTGAAAAGTCAAATAAACAATCAAAACGATTTATCCCATGCTGTTTTCATAGATAGCATATATGATCCAAAAACTAATCCTCTCTTTTTCAATTGCTCACTTGACAAGTCAATTTTATTAGTTTTTTTTTTTCCTTCTCAAGCCATATTATATACCTTGCGTTTTCCTTATTAAGTGGTTGATAACTCGTAGTGTCTGTGTGTTGCTATTTGTTTTTTTGTTGTTATCTTTGCAAAAAATTACCTCTTTTATCTTTGATAAAAGTATTCAAAACCTAGATACAATGACAGATAAAGAACTTGTAGAAAATATACTTCGTTTAAAGAAGGAAAAAAATGCTATCATACTCGGCCATTATTATCAACGTGATGAGATTCAAGCCATCTCCGACTTCACTGGCGATAGTCTTGCGCTGGCGCAGGTGGCTCGCAAAGCCGAATGCGACATGATCGTTTTTTGCGGTGTCCATTTCATGGCCGAAACAGCCAAGATACTTAACCCCGACAAGAAAGTGCTCCTCCCTGTATTGGAAGCCAGTTGTTCGCTCGCCGAATCGTGCAGCGCCGAAGATTTCCGTCCTTTCCGCGAGGCTCATCCCGACCATATGGTGATATCCTATGTGAATTGCACGGCCGAAATCAAAGCCATGAGCGACCTCATCTGCACTTCGGGCAATGCCGAACAACTTATCAACTCTCTGCCAGCCGATCAGAAGATAATCTTTGCTCCCGATAAAAACCTCGGTGGATATATTAATGCCAAAACAGGACGCGATATGCTTCTTTGGAACGGTGTATGCACAGTCCATGACTCCTATCAGGCTGAAAGTTTTATTAAGTTGAAACTTGCCAACCCCGACGCCATGATGGTGGCACATCCTGAGTGTAACGCCGCTTTGCTTCAAGTAGCCGACTTTGTCGGTTCCACCAAGGCTATGCTGAACTATATTCAGAAGACCGATGCAAAGAAGATCATCGTTGGCACCGAGCCTGGCATCCTCTACGAGATGAAGAAAGCATGTCCCGATAAAGAGTATCTTGTAGCACCTACCGATAAGACCTGTTCGTGCAACGATTGCTCTTATATGAAAATGAACACCTTGGAGAAACTTTACAATTGTATGCTCAATGAGACTCCAGAGATCGAGCTCAGTGCCGACCTCATTGAACGAGCCAAGCAACCCATTGTAAGAATGCTCGATATGTCTCAGAAACTTGGTCTCATCAAGTAATCTGTTTTCCACAAAGTAGTCACAAAGTCAAAGGAGTATAGCAAAGTACTTCTTTGACTTTTTACAAATGTAAACATACACATCTTCACACCCTATGAGAGGACAGCAACAAGTTTACGAATATCTAAAACAAATAGATATCCCTTTTGAGTATTACGAGCATCCCGAGGCACCCACTATAGAGATAGCCGCTCAGTACTATCGTGGAGAGAACACCACATTGTGTAAGAATCTTTTCTTCCGCAACCACAAAGGCAACCGTCATTACCTTGTGATCATGGATTCCACCCAGGCCATGGATATCCATTCCATAGAGAAGATGCTCCACCAGGGCAAACTGTCGTTTGCATCGCCCGAGCGTATGATGAAATATCTCGGTGTGCGTCCAGGCAGCGTTTCGCTTTTCACCTTGGTGAACGATGTGAACCACGAAGTGACCCTCTTTGTTGATAAAGGACTTCTGAAAGCCGAAAAAGTAAGCTTCCATCCCAACGACAATACCGCCTCGTTGGTTATTACCCGCCAAGACATGCTCAAGTTTATAGAGCATATTGGCAATACCTACGAGTTTCTCGATCTCTACGAAGAGCATTAGTGCATACAAAAGGATAGGGGAGAGGAAAATGTCCCATTTCTAGCCGAGTAAAATGCTGTTGAAAACAGCTGAAAACAGCCTTGAAAAAGAAGGAAGAACTGTTGATAAAAAGTTGTTTGAATATCAAATCCAAGTCCCGTTGTTCATACCCGACCCGACCCTGTTGATAACGTATATTTTTCATTAGTTCACAACCCGTTATCTGTTAATAAGATACGTATAATGTTCCTTGTGAAACATTATTTTACAACAACATCGTCCTTCTATAAAACTGCTAAATGATGCATCGAACCATACCTATTTTCATACCCATGTTGGCTTGTCCGAACCAGTGTATATACTGCAATCAGCATGTCATATCTGGTCAGCAACAGATGCCTTCCGACCAAGAGATAATACAGACCATCCAGTCGCGTCTCTCCACCATACCCGAAGGCACTGTCACAGAGTTGGGTTTTTTCGGTGGCACATTCACGGGCTTGCCCTATGCTGAGCAGGAACGTTTGCTACAATTGGTGCATCCTTATATAGAAGATGGGTCTATCTCGTCTATCAGACTTTCAACACGTCCTGATTATATAACCGACGAAGGAGTATCGTTGCTGAGTCGCTATGGTGTAACCACAGTAGAGCTGGGTGTGCAGAGTCTCAGTGATGAGGTGCTGCAAGCAGTCAATAGAGGCTATACATCTGCCGATGTTGAAAAAGCAGCCCGTATCATCCAGTCGCACGGCATCGAAGTAGGTATGCAGATGATGGTAGGCCTACCTAACGATAGTGCCGAGCGGTCGTTGGATACAGCACGAAGGATCATAGACCTTGGTGCCACCAACACACGTATCTATCCCACCTTGGTCATACCCCACACGCAGCTGAGTGCTATGTACCATTCGGGACAATACGCACCTCTTACTTTGGATGAGGCCATAGCATGGACAGCCCCTGTTTTGAAGCTTTTCGAAGACCATCATATTGCAGTGCTTCGGGTAGGGCTTCATCCCACCGAAGGTTTCATCAATGGCATAGACTACGAAGCAGGTCCTTTTCATGTAGCCTTCAAACAACTGGTACAATCCTATATTTGGAAATCCGTTTTCATCGATTTTTTTGATAAAGACCACCATTTCCCAATCCGTCCCCTCACCATCTTGGTGTCCCCCGACATGCTCACAGCAGCCGTAGGCTATCATGCCCTCAATAAAAAGTTCATACGGATGCACACGCGTATCCACAATGTGAAGTTCCAGCCCTCGCCGCTGTTGGAAGGCTATCATTTCCAAATACAGCAGTCATAAAAACAAACCACCTATTAAATAGGTATAATATACTATATATATAATATGTCGAAACAAACCCTTTTTGAAGCCGTTCAGCAGCGTCATTCGGTGCGAGCCTATCTCGACAAACCTCTTACCCAGGATGCCATCGACGCTACGCAGGCCATGATCGAAGAAATCAATGCCACAGCCCATCTGCACGTGCAGCTTGTGGTCAACGAACCCAAAGCCTTTCAAAGCACCTTGGCCAAATACGGCAAGTTTGCCAACGTGAGCAACTATATAGTGATGGCAGGCACCCCCGACGCCACCTTCGAGGAACGCGTAGGTTACCATGGCGAACAGTTGGTGTTGCTGGCACAAACGCTGGGTCTCAACACTTGCTGGGTAGGTCTCACCTACGGCAAGGTAGCAGGAGCCTACACCCTTCTGCCAGGCGAAAAGATTTCGTGCGTCATCTCTCTGGGCTATGGAGCCACACAAGGTGTGCAGCATAAAAGCAAGACCATCCAACAAGTAAGCAACTTCAATATCTACAGCCCCTCTTGGTTCCGCATGGGTGTGGAGTCGGCGCTGCTGGCCCCCACGGCCATCAATCAGCAGAAGTTTTATTTCGAATTGGATGCCGATGGTAAGACCGTGACAGCCCGCACCAAGTTTTCACTGGCAGGCTACACCAAGACAGACCTCGGTATTGCCAAACTCCATTTCGAGATAGGTGTGTCGCAGTGCGAGCACGACCAGGGGCATCCCTGTCCCTTCAGTTGGAAATAGGCATTGCCACGATCCATTTTCCGTTGTACAAGGAGCAGTGAATAATAAAACAAGCCAATCTCCGTTACCATAAGGTATGAATAATAACGAATATTTAGTCAACGAGCCTATAGAACTTCTGCCTTTCTTGCAGAAATGTTTCCCCAATATGACCCGTACCCGCGTCAAGGCACTGCTCGGTCACAGTGTTTGCGTTGATGGTCGTCGCACCTCGCAGTTCAACTTCCCCCTGCTTCCCGGCATGGTAGTGAGCATTGTCAAGGCCAACTATCGTCAGCGTTTTCGCAACAGCCTCATCGATATAGTGTACGAGGACGATTTTATTGTAGTGATCAATAAGCACGAAGGAGTGCTCAGCAACTCCAAGAAACCCAACGATGTGACAGCTCTCAACGAGCTCAACAAATATTTCCGTTATTCTCACCAAAAGTGCAATGCCCACATCGTGCATCGTCTGGACCGCGATACTTCGGGACTGATGGTTTTCTCCAAAACCAAACAGACTTCTCAGCGTTTCGAAGCCGACTGGAAAGGTCTGGTGAACGACCGTGCCTATGTGGCCGTGGCCTGGGGCAAGGTAGAACCCGAACAGGGCACCATTCGCACCTGGCTCACCGATGGCCAGTACTGTGTGATCTCCTCGCCTGTAGATAATGGCGGCAAAGAGGCCATCACCCACTACGAAGTGTTGCAGACCAGCCGCCGCTACTCTCTGCTCAAATTGCACCTCGATACGGGCCGCCGCAATCAGATCCGTGTGCATCTGCGCGAGATGAAGCATCCTGTGGTACACGATCCCATGTATGGCTACAAAGATGATGTGTCGCCCATCAACCGACTGGCTCTCCATGCCTACCGTCTCTGCTTCACACACCCCATCACTGGTAAGTATCTGGAGTTCGAAACACCGTTCCCCGTATCGTTTACCAAACTGCTCACGTTATAGTCGTTATAATAGATTAAAACATAATAATAAAGGGTCCCGATAGTCTCATCGGAACCCTTTTTTTTGATGATGCACATCTTGTCCATCATCAGGCAATCATTAGTCGCCCATCATACTGCCGCCGCCCGAAGTTGTTGACTTGAACGAAGCAGTGTAAGTGCCGTTGCCGTTCACCGTTATCTGGCGAGGATTGGCAGTGTTGCCGTCGGTCCATTTGTCGAACTGGTAGCCCGAATTTGGGGTAGCACTCAAAGTGACGGTGGTGTTTGCCTCGTATTCGCCGCTGCCAGACACAGTGCCCATAGCACTATTGGCCGATTCCACTGTGATGATATACTTTACAGTACTATTGCCATTCTGTTGCGGAGGCGTAGCAGTGCCGTTGCCAATGGTACCGTTAGGTTCTTGCTCTGGTTGCAGATACGCTGTATCGGTGAAACCACCATAGCTCAAAGCCGAGGCCTCGAAAGCTTGAGGAGTGGTATAGCTTTCATAGAAGGTGTTGCCCATCACCAGGCGTTGAGTGCTCACCTTCAGTCCCGTTTTCTGACGGCTCGAATGAATCCATACCACACCGCCGTCGGTGATAGCGGTCTCGGTGGCACAGTATCCGTTGAGCGATGTGAAACCATCGGAACCCGATATATCCCATAGTTTCCTAGTGTCAGTGTCCGAAAGCGTCACCTTGTAGCATACCACCTTGGCACGGGGTGTGTTTGAGATGCTGTCCATCTGCTGATATCCGCGGCAGAACGTAATCTGGTCTCCTATAGCAAAGTCTTTATTGTTGGAAATCACTACGTTGGAAAAATCAGCAACAGTAGTATCGTTTCCTATTGTGAGCGAGCCTAAAGCAATAGATGATACCATACGTCCATTTTGTATCGTCACCTCAATGGTAGAAAGGTTTCCACAGCTCACTATGTACGGTGCCAGCACGCAAGCCCCCATATTTCGGTCTGTCTTAGTGATATACACCGAAGGCGACTTGGTCATATTGACTCTCATAAAAGCATTGGCATCGCTCATATTGGCATTCTTGAACTCAAATGCACCCGTGAGGTGGCCGTTGAAGAGAGCATAATTGGCGGCAATGTTGCCAAAGCGAAGTCTGTTTACTTGCTGTTTGTTGGTCTTGGTTTTGTTTTCCTCTATACTGCGGGAAATGATAGTAGTGCCTTCAGCACTGTTGCGAAACGTGAGGTCACCAAGTTTACCTCTGATGTTTCTTAGTAAATAATGGCTGTTTTTTGCCATTTTTCGTTATTTTTTATTCTTTTATTTTTGAACATCGATCGGCGGGAGCGACTCTATCAAATATCTACGTGCCCTTATATGATGGGCGGTCTGCACCATTGGGTGGTGCCCCTGGTTTTCGTTGCTCGATAGTTCTTCTTCATTATTTGATAGAGGCAACTGCTCTGTGGAGAACACACGGGGTGTTCGATTGTTTGTACTATGGTCCTCGAATTTTCGTCATAATTATAAATAGTGCCAACTTTTCAATTGTTACATTTTTTTTCATTTTTTTTTCTTTGATCACCATTCTCGGGTGGCACTCAAATAAGCCACTCACGGAGATGAGTCCTGGCAAACTCTTGTGAACAATTATCGCGTAGTTATCAACTCATAGGTTTGTAAAATATATAGTTATCAACAATCGATTCACATTTGTAACCATATTACGTTTGTGTACACGACCTTTTCTATGCATAGCTCACCATAGGCCTCATCCAGGGCTAAATGCCGAGTGAGAGCGTGCGTTGAAAGAGTCCTCAGGGCAGGGCATAGGGCTGTAAGGAGGGTAGAGCGGGGTAGGCGTTGAAGGCGTGTCGTCGCCAGCATCCAGTGAGTCTGCAGGGGGGTAGTACATAAAGGGGTCGGAGGCTTGCGCAGGCTCAGCGTAGCACCGATCGTCGATGCCGCCATAGGTAGAGGCGCTCTCGAGGAAGGCACTCTCGGTGGTGTAGTGTTCATAGAGCGTGCTGTTCATCACCAGATGCTGAGTGCTGGCCTCGGTGGCATGGCCAGGGCGCAGATGTATCCATGCCAGTGCTCCTTCAGGCATATCGCTACGCGAGGCTAGGCGCCCATGTAGGCTTTGAAATCCGTAGCACGAAACCACCGACCACAGCTTCCGTTTGTCGCTGCGGCTCAGCGTCACCTCGTAGCGATACATACGCACCCGCGGCGTATCGGTGATGCTGTCGATGTTCTGCGTGCCCAGCATGAAGGCAATACTGTCGCCATATATGAAGCTTTCATTGTGATTCACAATAGCTTTCGACAATTCGGCTACGGTGGTTTCCGGACCTATGGAGAGCGATCCCATGGCAATATTGCTTACGAAGGCAGCATTCTGATCCCTATGCACATCTATGCTGGGCAGCGACCCCATGCTTATGCAGTAGGGTGCCAGTATGCTGCCGCCCATCTGCTTCATCTGCTTGGACATATACACCTTCACGGTGCCGGCGAGGTTGGCCGATACGAAGGCGTTATACACCGACTGCCGTTCCTTTCGGCGGCCAAAATGCAGGTCCAGCAAACCGCGGCATATCTTATATATGGCAGCAATGTTGGCAAACTGCATACGCTGGCGCTGCTGGGGCATGGTGCGGCTATTGTTTCGTTCAATAGAGCGTGCCACTACGGTTGAGCCATCGCTGGCCGTGCGGAAAGTGATAGGACCCAGTTTGCCCGAAAAAGCTTGTAGATACTGGTGATAACATTTTGCCATATAATATAAATGTTAATTTTTTTTCAATTTATTTTGCTGTTGCTATGCTGCATCCCCATAGGTGCTATCGGCTATTGTGCGAGGCAGCATATTTGGAGTACCGTCCCCTATAGCAAACATACAACTATTTTGTCACATAGGAAAAAAAACGAAAAAAAAAACTTCACCGAAAAGTACCAATTGCTTTTATAAATCATTGATAAACCGTATGATATGTGATGTGATATTTTTTTTCACAGACCAACCCTCTTTGCCCGTTGCAGACTATCCATGGTATAGCCACCCTGATGGCAGCTATAGCCCATGGGGCGAAGAGCGGCAATAGTGCCGTAGGCATAGAATGTTGGTTCGATCCTATAGCATGCAAATAATACACCAACTGACACCGATGGTGCGTAGATCGGCTGCGGCCATGGTTGGTGAGAGTCGTTTAGGGCAGTCCTCAGGCCTGCCAAGACCCTTGCACCGTAGGCCTATCGGTGGCTGGCGTCTGGTGCTTGCCACCACAGCAGCTGCACCCTGTCTCCACTGCTATTAGTGGAGAAACAGTGGAGACAGAGTGGAGAAACAGTGGAGATAGGCGCCATATAAGGGGTGGTTGGAGAGGGCGGGCGTAAAAAGAAAGCGTTGCAAGAAACGGGCAAGCTGTAGAGTGCCGTGGTCCTTGCAACGCTTGTTGACAGCAGGGGTAGGGATGTCAGTACACGTAGAGTGTGCCGCCGGTATAGTTGGTGCTGTATTGATGCAGCGGGCATTCGACCGACGATCCTGTCATTGGGAAGCCCATATCGTTCACGCTGAAAAGGCTGCCGCAAGTGGGACACTGCAGCACCATGTAGCCATAGTCGGCCGATACCTCTACGCGCGAGTTGTTGTCGCAGGGGCAGGTACGCTCGAAGGCCACGAAGTCGGTTTGCGAAAGGCGTATCACCATGATGCCGCGGTGGCCGCCAGTGAAGGCTTCGTAGCCGCCTACGTGGTTAAGACCCGGATAGGCTGCCGAATTGGGGTTGCAGCTGAAGTTAGCTTTGCCTATGGTGACGTGGCAGTTGTTGGGCTCGCACGAAGTGGTCAGCATAAAGCCAAGGGCCACTACGAGACCCGCCAGTAGGCTGCCGAGGGTGGGAGAGAGGTGCTGTTTCTTCATAGGAGAGGGGTGCTGTTACTGTTGGGCAGGATAGTCGGCATAGATCACCTTCATGGTCACGTCGGCCACCAGCTTGAGGCTTTGGCGGTTCACAGAGTTGATATCGTCGCGAACGGTGTGCCAATGCTCGTAGAAGCTGCGGTCGGGGCTGTTTTGCACAATGTCGGCCATGGGCAGGTTCATGATCTGGTTTACATACATGTGGTCGTCGAGAATGGGAGGCGTGTCATCATCGATAAATACGTTGCTGTGGCCCATCGAAGCGGCGGCTTCCCACAGCTTTTTGGTGATGCCTGGGGCGAAGCGGCGCGACACCTCTTCCTTGGTGAAGCGGGGATGGTCGGTGCCCACCATGTCGAAGAGCACGCCATACACGGCCTTATAGTACGGGCGGTGGGGGTTCTGAGCCCAGTGTTGGGAGCCTTTGCACCAGGTGTTGTCGTCGTAGTTGTCGCCCCACGATGGAGTGCCTTGGTCTTCGAGGTCGAAGAAGATGAAGTCGATGCCAACGGAGGGTCGTTGTTGCGACATCACGCGAGCCATCTCCATGAGTGCACCTACGCCACTGGCACCATCGTTGGCACCCATAATGGGGCTGCGGTGGTTGTTGCTGTCGGGGTCTTGGTCGGCCCAGAGGCGCGAGTCCCAGTGAGCGGCAAGGAGCACACGCTTGTCGGCAGCGGGGTTGATGGAGGCAATGATGTTTTTGCCCTTGGCGGCCTGTCCGTTCCAGAGAGTGGTGTTGAAGGGTTGCACGATCACAGTGTCGCACCATTGGCGCATGGTTTTTTCCAGATAGGAGGCGCAGAGGTCGTGACCTTTGTGGCCAGGTGCGCGGAATCCGAAGTCCAGCTGTGCGGCGGTGAAGGCGTAGGCCGAGTCGGCATTGAAAGCGGGTATATCTACGGCGGCATAGTTGGTGCCTTGGGTAGCGGTGGTGTTGTTCTGCTCGGCATGGTGGCAGGCTGCAAGGAGCATGAGGGTGCCGATACAGAGGGCGAGGAAACTTTTCTTCATGAGGCGGATAGATGAGGTGAAGAGATAAAGGGTGGTAAAAACAAAGGAGCAAAAGAGGCACTAGATGCCTCGGTTGCTCCATGTGTTATGAATAGCTACGTGGTTTTCTCTAATCTAAAGAAAGGAAAACGAGTGTCGTAGTGATGCTATCACGATTTGATACGCTCAGAGTATTCGTTGGTACGGGTATCTACTTTGATACGCTCGCCGGTTTCGATAAAGAGGGGCACGCGGATCTGTACGCCAGGTTCAACGGTAGCGTCTTTCATAGCGTTGGTGGCGGTGTTGCCTTTGAAGCCAGGTTCGGTGTAGGTAACAACGGTCTCTACGAAAGGAGGAAGCTCGCAGATAAGGGGAGTCTCGGTATCGGCATGAACGGTGATTTCAACATACTGGTCGGGACGGAGGAACTGGGGTGCGTTGATGATAGACTCTTCTACGCCAAGCTGCTCGTAGGTCTCGGTGTGCATGAACATGTGGAGATCGCCTTCTTTGTAGAGATAGGTGTAGGGGCGTCGCTCAACGCGAACAACGTCGATTTTTGCACCCGAGGGGAAGGTGTTTTCCAGCACGCGGCCAGTTTTTACGCTGCGCATCTTGGTGCGAACGAAAGCAGCACCTTTGCCAGGTTTAACATGAAGGAATTCTACGATGGTGTAGATGTCGTGGTTGAATTCGATGCAAAGACCATTCTTAATATCGGTGGTTGTTGCCATAGGAATAAGATTTTACTTTATTTTTATATTATTATTTACTTTTTTCTTTCTCTTTCAGCACGGCAGTGAGGCGTCGCAGATCGCGTTTCAGGTCGCTGTTTTCCTCTTCGTAGGCTTTGCAGCGGGTGCGATACATGAGTGCACGCAGAAAGATGGATACCATGAGCACAATCAATGTGATAGACACACGTTCGCGTGCTATGAAAAAAAAGGCAGTGGCAGCCAGTAGCATCACGTAGGAGGCCCATTCGTATATTTTGGCAGCTGTATCTCTCTTCATACTTTTACATCACTGGTTTGAAAGTGCAAAAGTACACAAAATATTCCACACCACGAAAAAAAAAGTATTTATATTTGCAACATCCGAAAAAAATGCGTTACTTTGTACTTTCTCAGCGTTGGTGACCAATGCCGCTCTATGGCTTTTAACCTTGCTGGTAATAAATGAAATATAAAAATGTTGAATGAGATGAAAAAGGTTGCAAAGAAGCTTTCTGTCGCCATGTTAATAGCTGGTTTGATGGGTGTGTGCTGTACTACCACCTCGTGTAAGTCGTCCAGCAATATGTATGTCAACAAGACCAAGTCGTCCAAAGTGGTTAATAAGAACTACAAGGTGCACGGCGATAACAAGAAGAACGGCTCCACCTATCATACTTACTAATAGTACTGCACCGTCGTTGTAGTGCACTATGCTTTCTGCCACCGTCTGTGGACGATGGTAGCATGTGCGGTGTTGGCTCTCGGAGGGCGTCTGCACGGACGCCTGGGGCGAGGGTTGGTAACGATGATACGATTGTATTTATGCCGATTGACTTGCTGTAGTGGGCAGGGCTATTGGCACTTTTTTGTTCTTAATGGTTAGCATACACTCTCTATCGATGAAAAGAATGGTCTCCTTTGTGATGCGGCGCTGCCAAAGTTGTGCAAAGGTGGCTTGTATGCTGGTGCTATGCCTGGCTGCCAGCATGGCGTGTGCTCAAAATCTGGTGTTGAGAGTGAAGGCATCGAAGGAGCTCAAGGAGAGCCCTACGCTCACGCTGTACCATTCCATCGATTCGGTTGTAACCGTGAAGCCATCGGATCGCGACAATGCTATCTTCCGCTATTCGCTGATGGTGCTGAACCCTATATATGCCGAGATCAGTCATCCTGCCATGGCGCACCCGCTGGGTCTTTTTCTTGAAAGCGGTGTGATGACGGTGACGCTCAATGTCGATGCACCCCAGTCGTCGCTCGTGGTGGGGTCACTTGCTACCACAGAATACCGCTATGCCCTCGAATCCTGCAACGAGACGTCGGATCCCATACAGGTGCAGCTGTGCCTGGAGAGCAAGGTGAGAATGAATGCTTTCAAACCTTGGGCACCGCTGCTGATGTACAAGCATCTGATTATGTCGCCCCTGGCTCGCCAGCAGGTACTGTTCCGAATGCTGAACAGCGACGCTCTCAGCGCCTACCACTACCGCCTGCTGGATCAGCGTATCAGCAATCTGGCAAAGACTTCAGAGGGAAGTGAAATGCCCAATTTCCATTATCACGACACTTTGGGCACGGACCTCAGTTTCTCCTCGCTCTTGTATGGCAATGTGTATCATGTGCTGTGCTTCGGTGCCACTTGGTGCCACCACTGCCAGCAGGTGGCGCAGGAAGCCGACGAGGCAGCGCTGCCCTATCAAAGCAATAGTCATCCCATACTGGTGCATGCTATCGATATTGATCGCGAAGAGGCTGTGTGGGACAGCCCGCTGGCTACCTCGCTGGCTATAGAGTATCTGCCCTCCATCTTTGTGGTTGATCCCAAGGGTGTGATCGTGTGTCGCGATGTGCGTGTGTGGGAACTCAACCATCTTTTCGACAGTCTGTTTGTGCGAAACCCAAACAGACGATGATGTGCTTTTTCGATTTAAAAACAAAGATTATCATATATGGATACCAATCTTTATCCCCTCAAATTCATGCCCCTGTTCAAAAATAAGATTTGGGGCGGCAATAAGATCAAACAACTGGGCTTCGACTACGATCCGCTGCCCAACTGCGGAGAGATGTGGGCCCTTTCGGCTGTGGAAGGCAACGAGTCGGTGATCGCCAATGGCTTTTTGGCCGAAAATACCCTCGACGAAGTGCTGGAAATATATATGGGTGAGTTGGTTGGCGAGCAGAACTACAACCGTTTCGGCAATCATTTCCCGCTGCTGGTGAAGATTATCGACGCCAACGACAAGCTCTCTATTCAGGTGCACCCCGACGATGACCTGGCTCGCGAGCGCGGTATGGATTTCGGCAAAACGGAGATGTGGTACATCATGGATGCCGACGAGGGTGCGGAGATAATTGATGGTTTCAATACCGACTTAACTCCCGAAGAATATCAGAAAGCTTTGAATATAGGTGGATTAGAGCGTTTGCTACACGTGGAACATCCTCTGCCGGGCGATGTGTTCTTTATTCCTGCAGGCCGTGTGCATGCGTTGGGAAGCGGATTGCTGCTGGCTGAGATACAGCAAAGTAGCGATTGCACCTACCGTATCTATGACTATAACCGCAAGGGCGACGACGGCAAGCTGCGTCAGCTCCACACTGCCGAGGCTATGAAGGCTATTGACTTCAGTGAGTTGAAAGATGGTAAATCGCATTATAATCAACAAGTTGATGCTACAAATACTTTGGTGGAATGCCCCCACTTTACCACCAATCTTATTCCCCTTACCAAACCTATGCGTAAGGACTTCTCGGATCTCGACTCGTTTGTGATATATCTCTGCACGCAGGGTATTGCTGCTGTGAAGACGATGGATACTATCACGCCTCTCCATGCTGGCGAGTGCCTTCTGGTGCCTGCTACTGCCGAGATAGTGGATCTCTTCTCTCAGGGTCCTGCACAGCTGCTTGAGGTGTATATCGATCCCGAACAGTATCATGGCGAATATCTTCACTCCAACGACCTGGACTGGGCTGTACGCTTTATGGGTGAGGATGGCAACTTCGACGACGAGGAGTTGGACGAAGAAGATTTATAAAATAGCCTGCGCGGTGCCTTTTCTGCCACGGTGCAGCAGGGGCTTGTTGCAAGAAATGTATGTAAGTCTGTACTAAAAGGGGTTAGTTTATTTGTAGGTGATAATATAATTTAAAAACAAACCAATGGATGATATTGTGACGAAGAGTGTGCAGGCTCCATGGCGCTACCACGACGTCGGTATGTCGATGGCATGGTGCCTGGGGCATCGCAATGCCAACGTTGCAATCATCTGAGGCAAACAAAACAACAATAAAAATGAAAATCAAGTATCTGTTTCTTATGATGGCGGCTGCTTTCTCTTTTGCTTCGTGCCATCAGTCCAATCAGCCCGAGGCTGAACCTGAGACCAACGACACCGTAGTGGTGTATATGACTCGTGAGATTTCGCCCGAATCGTTGGTACGTATTTACGATGCCATGGGTGTGACTCCCGTTACCGACGACAAGGTGGCTGTGAAGATCAGCACTGGAGAACTGGGCGGCCACAACTATCTGAAACCTGAACTGATAGGCCAGTTGGTGGGTCATGTGAATGGCACTATCGTGGAGTGCAATACTGCCTATGCTGGTTCGCGCCGCTACAGCGCCGACCACTGGAAAACGATCAAGGCTCACGGCTTTGACCAGATTGCCAAGGTGGATATTATGGACGAGGAGGATACGATGCATATCCCTGTGGCCGATACCCGCCATATGAAGTACAACATCGTGGGTTCGCACCTCAAAAACTACACCTATATGATCAGTCTGGCTCACTTCAAAGGCCATGCTATGGGCGGCTTTGGTGGCGTGCTCAAAAACCAGTCGATCGGTGTGGCTTCTACTGCAGGAAAGACTTATATCCACACGGCAGGTTATACCGAAGACCCCGATTCGCTCTGGGCTCATGTTGACAATCAGGATGGTTTCTTGGAGAGTATGGCTGCTGCTGCTCAGGCTGTTCACAACTACTTCAATGGCAAGATCGTTTATATCAATGTGATGAACAATATGTCGGTGGATTGCGACTGCGACAGCTCGCCCGAAGATCCCAAGATTCAGGATATTGGCATCCTTGCTTCTACAGACCCTGTGGCTTTGGATCAGGCTTGCTTGGACCTTCTCTTCAATGTGAAGGCCGACGAGAACAACGATCCTGCTCCTCTCCACGAGCGTATCGCCAAACTGCATGGTACCCACACTGTTGACTATGCTGAGACGATTGGCCTTGGATCGAAGGTGTATAAGCTTATCTATGTAGATTAGTACGGAAAGGCTTACTCCCTTTTTGTTCATCGAGTGCTGTGCTTCTGCTATGGGGAGCATGGCACTTTCTTTTTATTGTACTTGCCTCCTATACGGTGCTTTCGTGCCTTGGTTGGTGCATGCGAATAGATTTATTATCACTCGGCACGGCTTTTGCAAAAGCGAAAATAGTCGGCCCAACGGGATATAATAAAAACTTCACTTCCACGTTTACAATTCAAGACTGGGCGGTGCCTGTCTATGATTAGTTTTTTTTTTGATATACACATTATCCGATAGAGAAAAATCCATGAAGAGACTGACGATCCTATATGTCGTGTTGGCATTGTTGGCCATGACGGCCTGTACCGACAGACAGCAAACGGAAGACAGCACTGATGCCTTCGAGGCTTTTTGCGATCATTTCAGCAGGTCGGCGGCATTTGCCTACGCTGAGATGGGAGGCCGCAAGATACTGCTTGTGTCGCAGGAGACTTTCGGTGAAAGCGAAAAGACCGACCTCGAAGCTATCGAGGCGAGCCTCTTTGCTCTTGACGATGAGGGTCGAATCGTGGCCCTAGGCTCGATACGTTCGCAGGGTACGCTTTATCCAGTATCGTTGCTGGACGGCAAGCTGATGGTGGCTGGTCACCAGTTCGTAAACATCTACAGCATCCGTGGCGACATACCCGAACTGGTGCTCGATACCTACAGGGAGGGCGAGTGCTCCCAGCTCACCGAGATGTTTCGCATCTTCGAGAAAGGCACACCGATAAAATTTGAAAGAAAATAGTGTGACGATAGAACAATATCAATGTATTACACAAAGATGATGTTTCAAGGATCTTGGCTGTTGGTGATGATGAAAACAATAGCTTGAAACATTGTCTCAAGTTTTTTTATTAATCATCACTAAGTCTGTTCATGTATGCGACTGAATGGGGCTAACTTATTGTTTCATCATCATTAAAGTTTTTGAATAATACCGTCAACCAATAGTGTCGATTTTGTTCTGTACGCTATTGGTATCTGCCATATGTTCGTTGCCCTCATACCATGGTTGGTGGGTGTGCTATTAGGCAGTTGGTGTATGATATTTTATATTATATACAATAAAAGGCGGCACTTTGCGTTTGTAAACAAGGTAAAGATTAATATGCCTAATCAAAAAATGACAAAACTATGAAAAGAATAATGACTATATCGCTGATGCTCTGTATGGTGGTGCTGGCCTGGGGCCAGAGGGATACCCATACCACCCTGCCTAGCAAAGGCAAACAGATATCGTTGACAGACACTGTGGATCGTTTGCAGGTTCACGGCAATGTGTTCACAGGGGTCAACAGCGGTTGGGGGCATACCCGCAGCTATTTTGGCGTGGCTCCTTCGATCAATTATCGTTTTAACGACCAATGGACCCTCAAGACTGGTTTTATGGTGATGAATACCATAGACCCTATGGCGTGGGGCCAGCCTCGCAGCATGGCACCGCTTTGCAACAACAGTGTGACGGGTGGCTTTTCGGTAGGTGCGGAGTATCGGGCTTCCGATAGATTGTGGGTGTCGGCTTCGGCTTTCTATCTGGGTGGCGCTGCCAATCCCGTGTGGAACCCTACACCCAACCCCTACGAACTTGATGTTTACGGTGTGTCGGCAAACATGCGTTACCGCATAGGCGATCGCAGCTTTTTGGACCTTAACGTGAATATTGTACGCGACAACACTGGCGCCCTAGGCCGTATGATGTGGGAGAACCCCTACTGCTATGGCTGGGGTGGCTACGGCCCAGGACCGATGGCCATGCCTTGGGGCGGCTGTTACGGCTGGGGCTATTGATAGTTGCCGATAAATTGTGATTTTTTTTAACGAAAAAGGCTCTTTAGAGATTATGGAATACAACACCAAGCGTGAAAAACTGAAAATTAATGACTATGGACGTAACATCTACAAGATGATACGTTTTGCTATGACTATAGAAGACCGTAAAGTGCGCACTCAGGCTGCCGAAGCTATCGTGAAGATGATGGCCGAGGTGAACCCTCAGAATCGTGATAGCGTGGATTATGAGCATCGCTTGTGGGATCATCTGATGATCATGTCCGATTGGAAACTTGATGTGGATTGTCCTTATGAGTTGTCGCACAACGAAAGTGTGGTGTTCTCTCCTCGCAGATTGGCTTATAAACAGAAGACGATCCAGTACCGTCACTATGGCCGCTGCCTGGAACAAATGGTGGAGAAGGTGTCGCAGATGGATGACAGCGAGGAAAAAGACCTTCTTAACGTGCTTCTTACTACACAGATGAAAAAGTCTTATCTGACTTGGAACCGCGACCTGGTGAACAACGATATAATCGACAATCAGATGCAACGCATTTCGAAAGGTCGCATGTCGTCCAGCCCCGTGGAGGTTCGTTTGGAGTCGTATATGATGCCCAACGATTCTTTCAATGAGGGTAAGAAGAGTCGTAAGAAGAAAAAGAGAAAATAAAGATGCCTTTACCTGCCCGCGCTTGATGATGAATATCGGCGTGGTGTCTGACAAAGGGCTTTGTATAAACCGAAAAAGAATATGAGTTCGTTCGAGATAATAGGCGGAAATAAACTCCATGGTGAGATTGTGCCTCAGGGTGCCAAAAATGAGGCGCTGCAGGTGATCAGTGCTGTTTTGCTCACGGCCGAGGAGGTGACGATAAACAATGTCCCCGATATTCGTGATGTGAACAAGCTAATCGATCTTATCGCTTTGCTGGGTGTAAAGGTGACTTGCAACAGTGTGGATGAGAATGAGCGTAGCTTTACTTTTCGTGCCGACAATATCAATCTCGACATGCTCACTTCCGATGAGTATGTGCACCAAGCTGCTGCTCTGCGTGGCAGTATCATGCTGGTGGGCCCCCTGTTGGCTCGTTTCGGTGTGGCTTTGATGCCCCAACCGGGAGGCGACAAGATAGGCCGACGCCGTCTCGACACCCATTTCATCGGTATGGAACGGCTGGGTGCTGTGGTGGAACAACGTCGTATTGGCTATAGCGTAGAGAGCCCCAACGGATTGAAGGGTTGCTATATGCTACTCGACGAGGCCAGTGTGACGGGTACTGCCAATCTGATAATGGCATCGGTTTTGGCCGATGGCACCACTACCATTATGAATGCGGCTTGCGAACCCTATGTGTATCAGCTTTGCCTTATGCTGAACCGCATGGGTGCCAAGATAGAAGGTGTGGGTAGCAATCTGCTCACCATCAATGGTGTGAAAGAGTTGCACGGCTGCCGCCATCGTTTGCTGCCCGATATGATCGAAGTGGGTAGTTTTATCGGCATGGCTGCTATGACCCGCAGCGATATCACTATCAAGGATGTGCAAGTGGAACATCTTGGTTTGATACCACAGGTATTCCGCCGTCTGGGTATCGAAGTGTGGCAACGTGGCAACGACCTCTATGTTCCTGGTCAAGACCATTATGAGATTGAACGTTTCATGGATGGATCTATTATGACCGTGGCCGATGCTCCATGGCCTGGCTTTACTCCCGACCTGATCAGTATTGCCCTTGTGGTGGCTATTCAAGCCAAAGGCAGCGTGCTTATTCATCAAAAGATGTTCGAAAGCCGTCTTTTCTTTGTGGATAAACTTATCGATATGGGTGCCCAGATTATTTTGTGCGACCCTCACCGTGCCACCGTTATCGGTCTCGACCATGCCTATCCTTTGCGTGGCGTGAAGATGGCTTCGCCTGATATTCGTGCTGGTGTGGCCTTGCTTATTGCCGCCCTCAGTGCCAAGGGTACGAGCCGCATTGACAATATCGAGCAGATAGACCGCGGATATCAACATATTGACGAGCGTCTCCGTAAACTGGGGGCGCAAATAACTCGAATCAACTAGAATTACTCCGAAAATATTACAAAAAAACAACTAGACAATGTTTGATTTTCTTAAGAAAAAGAATAAAAACCCCGAACCTATCTTTGAATCGTTGGGAATAGATATGCACAATCATCTGGTGCCTCAGGTGGACGACGGCAGTAGGAGTCTTGAAGAGACGATGGAGTGCATCCAATGCATGAAGCAGTTGGGGTTCAAACAGATGTATATTACTCCGCACTTCCAATACCCTCGTTTCCCCAATAAGGAAGAGGATATTAAGAAGCTTTATACTCATCTGTGTGCCGATCTGAAAGAGAACGGCGTCACGATGCAAATGATGGGTGTGGGCGGCGAATACCGCATTGATGATGGCTTCGTGGACCGTATGGAGAACCCTCAGTTTAATACCATAGGAAAGAAGAACAAGTATCTGCTTATTGAGCTTTCTCTCCATCAGGTGCGTATGGGTTTGGAGCAGACGGTGTTCGACCTTCAGATGAAGGGCTACGAAGTTATCTTGGCCCACCCCGAGCGTTATCCCTACTATAATGCTACCAGCACTACTTTGAAGACGCTGAAAGAGCAGGGTGTGTATCTGCAGTGTAATTTGCTTTCCTTCTCGGGCTTCTATGGCGAGGCTGCTCAGCAAAAGGCTTTCCAAATGGTGCAAAATGGATGGGTGGAGTTTCTTGGAACGGATATGCACAATACTATGTATGCTGAGGCTCTCCGTGAGTGTGCATGCAACAAGAAAGTGATTAAGATGCTGCAACAAAACACTTTCCTTAACAATAAGGAGTTGATATAGATTTAGCATAGAAACCATAAAGGCTGCGGAATAGATGATCTGTATGCCTGGTTTGAAAAAGATTGATAGACAATAAAAACAATAATAATATGAACGCATTGAATGCCATTTCTCCCATTGACGGTCGTTACCGCAATAAGGTTGAGTCGTTAGCTGGTTTCTTCTCGGAAGGAGCTTTGATCAAATATCGTGTACGTGTAGAGGTTGAATATTTTATCGCTCTTTGCGAACTTCCTCTGCCTCAACTAAAAGACTTCGATAGCTCTGTATTCCCTAAACTGCGTGCTATCTACGAGCAGTTCACCGACAACGATGCTGCCGAAATCAAGGAAATAGAGAAGACTACCAACCATGATGTGAAGGCAGTGGAATATTTCTTGAAGCGTCATTTCGATGCATTGGGACTTCAAGCATACAAGGAGTTTATCCATTTCGGTCTTACCTCGCAAGATATCAACAATACGTCGGTGCCCTTGTCTATCAAGGAGTGTCACGAACAGGTGCTGATGCCTGCCTTGCAGAAGATTCTTTCGCTGCTTGAGGAAAAGGCTCAGGAGTGGAAAGATATTCCTATGTTGGCACATACCCATGGCCAACCAGCTTCTCCCACTTCGTTGGGTAAAGAGATTATGGTGTTTGCTTACCGTATGCGTCGTCAGATGGATTATTTTGCCCAGATACCTTTCAATGCCAAGTTTGGCGGTGCTACGGGTAATTTCAACGCTCATTTGGCAGCATATCCCGACTTCGACTGGCGTGAGTTCGGAAATAGTTTCGTGGCTAATTCGTTGGGTTTGGAGCGTCTCCAATATACTACCCAGATTGAGAACTACGACAACATGGCTGCTTATTTCGACAATTGTAAACGTATCAATGTTATCTTGATCGACCTTTGCCGCGATATCTGGACCTATGTGTCGATGGAGTACTTCAAACAGAAGATCAAAGCTGGTGAGGTGGGTAGTAGCGCTATGCCTCACAAGGTGAACCCTATCGATTTCGAGAATGCCGAGGGTAACCTGGGTCTGGCTAATGCTATCTTCGAACATTTGGCACACAAGCTCCCCATCTCTCGTATGCAGCGCGACCTTACCGATAGTACCGTAAGTCGCAATGTGGGTGTTCCTATCGCTCATACTTTGATCTCTCTGGCTTCGCTGGAGAAGGGTATGGGCAAGCTCTTGCTCAACGAGCAGGCTTTCTACAACGACCTTGAAAACAATTGGGCTGTTGTTGCCGAAGCTATCCAGACTATTCTTCGCAGCGTGGGTTACCCCAACCCTTACGAAGCTTTGAAGCAACTCACCCGTACCAATACCAAGGTTACTGCCGAGACGATCAGTGAATTTGTGGATACGCTCGACGTGGCCGACGATGTGAAGGAACGCATTCGTTGCATCACACCTCATAACTATCTCGGTTATAAGCTCTAAGAATCATATACCGATGCCCCCTCGACCAACAGAGAGGGGGCATTGTTGTATGTAGTTACCACCGCATTTTAGATTATTGTCGTAGTTTCCATACAGTAACACAAGGCCTTATGAAGTTGTTGAAAAATAGGTTCACTCTTCGATACCTGCGTACCTACGGGGTAAGGGTATTGCTGTATGCATTGATGGTAGTGCTGAGTGTGGTATTCACTATGGCCACGGCATTGAGTGTGGCCGATTTTCTTCGATTATTATTTGGTGCCGACGATGGTGGTGCAAACAATGCCTTGACGGCTATGCAAGAGGGAAACATCATCAGTAGGTCGTTGCAAGATGTATATGTGCTTTTTTCTGGCTACAGCACCATGCAGGCCTTGCTTTATTTCTCTCTCATGGTGTTCGTTCTCTATGCTTTGAAGAATGTTTTTACCTATCTGGCCAATCTTCAGATAGGTATCATACGGGCATTGGTGGTGAGAGATATCCGCAATGATTTGTTTGCTCATGCCATCCACCTTCCACTATCGTTCCACACCCATCAAAGAAGGGGTGACATTCTAAGTCGTTTTAGCAACGATATAGTAGAATACGATGAGAGTATTTTGGGCAGTGTTCAGTCTCTGGTGGTGTCGATTATTTCTCTGATCCTCTATCTGATCATGCTGATCCTTATCAGTCCTATACTCACATTGGTAGTGTTGCTGGCCTTACCTTTTGTTGGCATTGTGATCAGTGGTATTTCGCACAAGTTGAAGCAAAAGTCGAAAACCATTCAAGAGAAGGGTGGCATGTTGATGTCGATGATAGAGGAGACTATTTCGGGTCTTAAAGTCATCAAGTCTTTTGGTGCTGTTGAATTCAGCAATCGACGCTTTTCGGCTGCCAATAGAGACTACACAGAAGGCCGTACAAAGATGTTCCGTCGTATCTACCTGGCATCTCCTGTGAGCGACACCATGGGTAATACCGTTGTCATTGTGATTCTCCTATTCGGCAGTTGGCTTATTTTGGGCAATAAAGGTGGACTGACGCCAGAGCTGTTTGTGAGTTATTTGATGATGTTTGTGTTGATGATACCTCCTACCAAAGAACTTACAACGGCTATCTCTCAGATAAAGAAAGGTCATGCTTGTGCCGATCGATTGGCTGAGTTTCTTGCTATTCCCGAGAGTGAAGAATATGCAGCCGTTGATCCTCAATACGATCATTGTGGCTGCTCATTAGGAGGAGATAATGATGGCAAGGTGGAGAATAAAACAAATATGGCAGGCAAACAGTCCTTTGAAGAATCTATTCAGGGCGATATAGAGTTCAAAGATGTTTGTTTCCACTATCGTCCCGATGTCGAGGTGCTTAACCATATCTCTTTCTCTATTCCCCAAGGCTCCATGGTGGCCTTGGTAGGATCGTCGGGCAGTGGTAAGAGTACTATAGCCGACTTATTGTCGCGTTTTTATTCGCCCACGCAGGGGGCTATTCTTCTCGGTGGTACCGATATACAGAATATTCCACTGCACGATTTTAGAAAACAGATAGGTATTGTGTCGCAGGATACCATACTTTTCAATGATACTATAGCCCGCAACATTGCCTTTGGTGTTGACGGTCCTATAGATATGGATAAGGTACGACAGGCAGCAAAGATTGCCAATGCGCATCAGTTCATTGTCCAGCAACCTTTGGGGTATGATTCTGTTATTGGAGATGGCGGCAGCCTTTTGAGTGGCGGCCAGCGTCAACGTTTGGCTATAGCTCGCGCACTCTACACCAATCCTCAATTGCTTATTCTCGATGAGGCCACCTCTGCCCTCGACAGCCAGTCCGAGCATGAGGTACAGATGGCATTAAGTAGCGCTTTGATAGGCCGTAAATCTTTGGTTATTGCCCATCGTCTTTCTACTATCCAACGAGCCGACGAGATATTGGTGCTCGACAAAGGATGCATAGTTGAGCGTGGAAAACACAGTGCGTTGATGAACAAAGGTGGCCGCTATTCCCAGCTGGTCAAATTGCAACGACTGTTGACGTTATGGTTGATGCCACTGCTCTTTGTATGGCTACCGCTTACGAATGTAAAGGCACAGAATGTTGTTGAATCGAATAATATACAACTTTCCTTGAGCCAGGCCGACGAGGCTTCGGGAGGATGGACTGGACACCCCTTGTTGGAGTGGACCACGCCCCATGCCATAGATACTTTCTATGTGTATCGTCAAGTGGATGGAGATGACGCTTTTATTCCTGTGGCCACGACCACCCAAACCTCTTTTTCGGAACAGCTGCCCCGTACTGTTTGTGCTCGTGTGGTTTCTTATTATGTGCAGGGTCGCGCTGGTGACACTTTGGCCACATCCAACATAGAAGGCATGGCCTTTTATCGTATCGAACCCACACAGGGTGTCTCACGCTTTCGTGTGTCGGTAGAAGGCAACCCTCAACGGGCTGTATTGCAGTGGGATCTCAGCCCCGATCCAGACATCATGGGCTATTTCATCTGTAGTGGTGAGCCTTGTATGGAGCTCGATACAGTGTGGGATGCTTCGGCAACATCGTTTGTAGTAAATCAATTTCCTGTCACCGAGACTCATTCGTATCGCCTTTACGCTTTCGATACCTGTTATACAGCTTCGCCCCTCACTGATCCAGTGAGCAATATGGTGTTGACCTTGTCGGCATCCGATTGCGACGGCAATGCTTTGCTGAGTTTTACCCCTTATAAGAATATGATAGGCGGTCTGTTGGGCTATGAGATACAGCGATCGGTCAACGGAGGTGGTTTCAATACCGTAAACACGTTGACCCCCGACCAATTGAATGCCACTGTTTCTATTCCTGCCAATGCAACCAATGTCACCTTCCGTATTAGGGCCTTGGGAGGCGACGGCGATGAAGTATTTTCCAACAAGGTCGAGGCCTCGTTTTCCACTGCCGACACCGCTCAGTTTTTGTCTATACAGAGTGTGAGTGTGATGGAAAATGAAGAAGGCATAGTGGTCAGAATGGCCGTCGATCCCACCTACGAGCCAGCACAAGGATATGCTCTTTATCGAAAGATAGGTGCTGGTTCCTTTGACCTTGTGGCTCACCTCCCCTACAAACCCGACGGTTTGTTGATCTATTCCGACCGAAGTGTCAAGCCTCGCTACAACATCTATACCTACAAGATAGGCTGTCTTGATGGCTGCGGTCGCAACGAGCGGTTCTCTCCCGAGGCCAGTTCGGTGCAGGTAGTGGCCACCGAGCAACCCAATGGCGTGCTCCTTCAGTGGAATGCCTATCATGCATGGGACGGTCCTGCACACTACCAGCTGTTTCGCAAAGCAGAGAGCTCTTCTCATTGGACAGAAGTCGTGGCCACCCCTACACTGTCGCATATCGACCCTCTTGTAGATATCAGTGAGCCCATGATGTATCGTATTGTTGCGGAGGGGTCGCCCGATGGTGTGAATACCGACAGTCTCCTTTCGTCAATAGCTGTCTATTCGAGAGCCAGTGTGGTATGGTTGCCCAATGCATTCATGCCTAGCGAGGCCACCAACAATCGGTTTGGCCCACAAGCAGCTTTCTTGTCGAGTCAAGGCTATAGTTTAGCCATCTTTGCGCGCAATGGCAACCTTCTGTTCTATTCCACCGATCCATCCGAGACGTGGGATGGCACTTATCAAGGTGTGGATATGCCGCAAGATGCCTATTTATATATAATGAATTATATTTTCGAAAAAGGTTGTCCCCGAGTACTCAAAGGCACCGTGTTGCTTATCAGGTAGAGGGCCAAAGATAAAGAATATGAATATAGTACTGTATCATAGAAAAGTAAATACCGAGTTGCAGCGTTACA
>JAZUDW010000061.1:0-10573 GCA_045639845.1 Bacteroidales bacterium | reverse complement strand
TATTAGCTGACGTTGCGAGGTGGGGGAGGGGCCTCCGATGGTGGAGGCGTGGGGCAGACTCTGATAGTAGGCTTCGCTGTTCACCACAGGCTGTCCGTGGTAGGAGAACCATCCATAGGGCGGGTATTGGACCACCACGGTTATGATGGGAGCGAGGGTCAAGAGGGCTATGATCCAGGGACGACGGCTCCAGCCAAAGGTGGAGACGACAGACTCGAGCGAGAGCAGGGAATAGAGAATGGTGAGACATAGTGCGTCGATGTTGCGCAAATGGGCTCGGCCCATGAGTGCGAGACCCAGCAGCAGAAAGAGGGGCACAAGGGGTAGATAGTGGGCTACAACCCAATGGGTGCGACTGGATGACGGGTGCCAGTGCCAGGCGGCAAAGGCGATGATGAGCAACACCGCATTCTTGACGATGGACTGGAGGGGTGTGAAGGGTAGCAGAGCTCCGAAGCAGTGGCAACTGTCTGTTCGCCCGATGAGCTGTGCATAGACCAGAAAGAGGGTGAGGAGGCCAAGGAAGGTGGTGGTGGCTACGAAGCTCAGACGACTTCGATATCCGCTGGTGAGCCACAATGCGAGCACCAGCTCGGCAGCGATGGCCATGCGGGCTATGAGTGCGCTGAGGCTATAGGAAAAGAGGTGGAATGAGTATATGTAGAGGTCGAAGGCGTCGATACTGGCTATCTTGGCAGCTGCCGAGAAGAAGAAGAGTGCCGAAAGCAGATACTTCAACATAAGGGCTACGCATGTAGCTCCGTGCGAGGATCTGTATCGAGAAGGAGTGGATGAGTGCATGAAGGAGCGTTGGGGAGGGAGTTTAGAAGGTGTTGAGTTGGGTGATTATTTTGGGGGTGATCAGTGAACAATGATCAGACAATACAGACTGGCTTGTACCTTTGTCTTTTCTCTGATCACTCATCACTGATCACTGTTCAGTTATCCTATTCGACAGTGTTGTTTCTTTAGTCCTCGTAGGGAAGGTGGGCTATGGTGGGAACGGTGTCCTTATGAATCTTCTCGCATGTGTAGGAGTGGACGGTGACTTGAGTTTGTCCATCGACGAGGGCTTCGGTTCCCATGTTCATGATGCGTTTGCAGCTCATGTTCCGTTCCATGTTGACGATAACGGTATCGGGTACAGGGGTCTCGGTGGTGATGCAGCGGCAGTAGCGGCTTTTTTGGCAAGCTCCGAAGGCTGCTACGAGGATAAAGGTTGCTATGATAAGTATTTTTTTGCGCGTTTTCATTGGCTTAATAGAGGGGATAAGGTTGGTGAATGGTTTCTTTTTAGTGATCAGTGATCCGGCAAGTGTTTCTTTTGTTGATCAGTGATGAGATGTGTGTTTCTTTTTTGTGCTCCTTGATGGGTTGTTGTTTGGTTCATTGTTTTGTGATCAGAGACTGGACAGATGTATGTTCTAGGCAGTATTGTCTGTTCACTGGTTACTCAAAAGCATCACTATTTACCCATCACTCACATTCATTACTGATATTGAATTATTCCCAAGCGTGATCAGTACAGAGCACCGAGTCGGTGAGGTCGGGGTGGAGGAAGTCGCGGTCGTAGAATACAAAGTGGAGGTCTTTGCAGTCGCCTTTGTCGAGTTCGATAATCCGTATAGTCTGTTCGCCCAAAACGGTGCAGCGACATGTTTTTCCCTTATTGCACGAAGTGAGGCTGAGAAGGGTTAATATTCCTAATGTTATGAGTGTTTTCTTCATTTGAAGTGGTCTTGTTTTTTTTCTGGAAAATTCTATTTGTTATCTATGAAAAATATAGGTTCTGTTGTTGGCTTTCTATTGGTGTGACATTGAACCTGATGTCCGATCACTATGGCAGACGGGTCATTTCGTAATGCTTGGTCACGTTGGTTGTCACCTCGTTGCCGCCGGCATTGTTGAATGTACGGGTCTTGCTGTATTCCATCACCAGCCGGCTGTTGTCGAGCTGGCTGATCACATAGGGCTTCACATCCCAGTAGAGGGTGTCTCCGTGAATGGAATAGGTGTCCTGCCAGGTGTCTTCTACGCCTATCATGGCTAGATAGGTGAGCGTGTTGTTGGTATCGAAGGTGAGGGTGATGGATTCTGCCCATTCCATATATTCGATGTCGGTGGTGCCGGCTTCGGTGTACGACTCGTAGCTTTGTCCGAGGTCAACGCTCCAAGAGCCTATGACAGCTGTGGCGTAGTCGATGGGTTCGTCGAAAGAAGAATTGGGCTCTTCGCAACAGCAGAAAAGGGCGCAGGCAGAGAAGATGAGTGCTAAAGTACAGAGTTTTGTGTTGCTCATATCGTAGGTTGAGTTTCTTAATTAGTCGTTATCCTTTTTTTTGTTCTTTGTCGTAGTATCGGTACAAGAGGATTAGGGCTGAATGCCGGTAATGACTAGTTTGATCTTGGTGGCACTGAAAGCCTGCCCTTTATTGAGAGCTGCTGCCGCTGATCGCTTGATCTCATTTTGCGACATACCAGCCACAGTGATACGGTTGTCGGCTATGCCGTGTTGGACAAAGAAGTTCTTGACGGACTGGGCTCGTTTGAGCGATAGCTGCATGTCGCGCTGCAGATCTACGCCATAGGACTGTACGAAACCTTTCACTTGGAAGGTGATGTCGTTGTGGTTTCGGAACATGGATATGTAGTTCATGAGGGCGGTGTCTGATTCGGGCAGGAGGTCGCCGTTGTCGTCGAAATAGACGTCGGAGATGGGGAATGTGGTGCCTTTTACGGTCTTGTTCATGAGCACGCGGAGCAGAGTGTCTTCGCGGAATACATTGGAGTTAAAGTCTTTATATACGGAGAAGTATCCGTCTTTCTTGGCATAGAGGGTGTAGTTGAATCCTGGAACGAATTTCACCTTGCCGCCGCGGTAGTGGGCGTTTTTCACGATGGGGCGGTTGTCGGTGTTCTTCTCGAGGATGAGCAGATCTACCTCTACGCGTTTTTTCTCGTCGTTGTCCCAGAAGATGATGGTGGGTTCGTACGATTCAACCTGTATGGATACCTTGATGGAGTGGCCGCTACCGTTGGCCGATTGGTTGTCGAGAGCGATGTAGTACACTTCGCCTTTACGAACGGGTATGGACTTCACGAAGCCTTCGCGGCTCTTGCTATCGATGAACAGTTTGGAGGCGTCTTTTTTCATGCCCAACTGAGGGGTACCGGCTTTGGCGGCGCTATCAACGGCGTTGAGGCAGGCGGCTACGGGCTTCACTTTGCCTTCGATGATGTGGTTGGAGAAATAGTTGTCGGTATATTTATACACGAGGAAGTCGTAGTTGTCCTTCGGGTTGTTTTGAGTGATGGCGATCTCCAGATTGCCGTTGTAGGGAACGGTGAATTTATACCATACCGAATTGTGTTCGTATTCGAATACGTAGGGGTTGTTTTTGTCTCTCATCACATCTTGCACTCTGCCAGCGCCTTGAGGGGCGGTGGTGGGACCGAAGGTGACATCGGGCTGCAACTCAATGGCGAAAATACAGTCGTTGCTGTTTGCAGGCAGTGGAGTATCGACCGGCTTGGGCTTTGGAGCAGGTTTCTTGGCTTTCGATGATTTGGAGGTGTTCGTCTTTTTGCCAGTCCCTTTGCTTTGAGCTTGCAGATCGTTGATACCTGCTACGAGGAAGAGGGTTAAGATGGCAATGATGAAGCGTTTCATAATATTAAGTATTAATTTTAAAAACGGGGGCAAAATTACAACTTTTTTTTGAATCGGCTGACGTTTTGTGCTTTTTTTATTGATGGTTGGTGGGCAATGTGCTGATAATTAATAGTCGGTGTGTTGCGCTTTTTCTGCTGCGTGGAGGTGCATCGAATATGTAAAAATAAGATAATAGTATATTTTGTTTTCGTTTGAGTGCTATTCGATAGTGTGCGGTGGGGTAGGGTGGCTGGTGCTGCATGGGTGCTGTGGCGAGGATGTTAGTGATGAGGTGTCTCTGCAGTCGGAAAGGGTGCCTTTATGTTTTTTTTGCTGTTTGAGGGTGATTTTGCAAGGCTTGCGAATGGTGTGGGTGCAGGAGTGTTCTGTTTATTTTTGCAAAAAGATTTCCAATAGGAATGTTTGTTTTTATGATTATAAATCAATAAATAATATTCAATGGCTGTAATACCGAATTTCATCAACCGTATAGTGGGTTGGTTTCAGGATCGTAATTCACGATCAAAATTGATAGCCCGTTTCAATGCCGAAGCGCGCGAGGCTTTTGTGGGGGGTACGGTGCCGGTGCTCTTAGAAGCGAGCATATCGAAGGGCTGCAGAGAATACAAACATCAGTTCTCCAATGCTTTGTATAGTGGGTTTAGGATCAAAGCTTTTGCAGGACGCCAGCTTTCGCGCGACGAGATGGTGGCTCTGGGGGCTTCGATTCTTGCCGACGATGTGCTGGTGCGCCGTATGGTGGTGCTTGGCTGGGATACACTGGAGGTGCATTCCGACAGTGGAAACTATGGCTCTCGCTGGCAACTTAAAGATTTTATTATGCTTCAATAATTATTTATTATCATGCACACTACTACGTTACAAACTATTGCCGATAGCGTTGCTATGCTATCGGCGGCTCAGCATCAGCCTGTCAACTGGTGGATGTGGGTCTCTATTGCTGAAGGTGCCTTGGTGCTGGCTCTTCTGGTGGCTCGCTGTGTCTCCCGTCCCGATGCCAAAGCTGAAGCCAAACGCAGGGTGATGGGCGAGGGTGAGGTGGATTTCAAGAATGTGATCAACAGCACATTCTATGCCCAGGAACTATACAAGAAACTGATAGTGAGGTGCCATCCCGATCGTTTCGAACCTGATGAGAATATGGTGGCCGAGGCTTCGAGGATATCGACGCTGGTGGCCGAAAACAAAAACAACCTCAGGCTGCTTGAACTTCTCAAGGCCGAGGCTGAAGAAAAACTGAATGTTAGAATAAACTAATTAGTCCGCATGAATAATAAGTGATGTTGAAAAAATAACTTGGGACACTATAGTTTGACAACTTGACACGCCTTTTTCTCCGTTTTGCTTGCTCCGCTGAGCAATCCTTACGGACCACTATCGAAGTCCACAGGACTTCTTCATATTGTTGGCTGTTTTGAAGTCGAGCCTCAGTTGCATAGTCCGCTATGCACCCTCGTCTCAACTCCAAAATATCTTAACAGTCTATAGCAAAATCGTACCAATTTATTTTAATTATCACTAATGCTGGTCTATTATCAAAAAAAATAATGCTTTATGGATGAATCATTGTTGTTATTTGTTGTTCGACTGTTTTTTAGGTTGATTCTTGCCGTTGTATTTTATGGCGTCGGTTCCAAACGGGAAATAGGGGGCGGATGGAGTTCTGCATTGGTCTTCTTTTTGGGATTGATAGGCATGATTATCGTGTGGTGTTCTCATAAGACGGATGTCGATTTTACAGACGAAGGAGGTGACTTGTGAAAATATGGGGATGGATTTTTATCGTGTTGGGGTCGATATCGTTTTTGGGGATGATAGCAATGTCGGTTGCCGAAGCCCCCGTGGATCGAGTGGCAGGGCAGGTCAACAATACTTTCCTTTTTGGTTTGCTGGGCGCTTTCCTCTTGTATCGTGCCAAAAAGAAAGAAAAGGATAAGCAGGATAAAGATAAGTGGGCCAACAATCAGCAGTAGTAGCCCGGGAACTGAATCATATTTGTCATGGAGGCTTTCTTTAGTTGATCTGCAAATGCTTTACCTTTGGGGCTGATCTTTTCTTTGTGTGGAAGCATCCGTGTCTTATTGCCGCGGCTGACGGACTTTAGTGATGATGAAAAAATAACTTGTGACAATGTCTCATTTCATAGTAACTTGTTTTTCCATCATCACTTAATTGATGAACGGTGCTTCATGATTGGTGATCCGGCATGTGAGGGTGTGCGAAGGCGTTGTTTGCCTGCTGTTTTTTTGCTGCTTCTAGAGGCTGCGAAGATGGTGGCGGAGATGGCAATATTAAAAAAATCAGCGTTCATATTGTAAAAAAATCAGGCTTTTCAATGAGTCTATTGGGGGAGAATGCCTTGAAAAAAAACATCAAAAATGTTGCGTTTTTTGCTGATTGGTTGATGAAAATAAAGTGATTGCATTGTCTTCGGTTGTTTTATTTACTATGGAATGGTGTTGAAAATCAGTGGTGTTTGATATTTTTTGTAATTTTTTTTTGTTATGTGACAGAAATCATGTACTTTTGTACTTTCAAATTTGTTAAAATAATATTCGTATGACTAAAGCTGAAATTGTATCAGAAATTGGAAAAAAAACCGGCATTGAGAAAGTTGCCGTTCAAGTAGTTATTGAAAGCTTCATGGAAGCTGTGAAGAGCAATATGGCTAATGGTGAAAATGTTTACCTCCGTGGCTTCGGTACTTTCGAGATCATCGAAAGAGCTGAGAAGATCGGTCGAAATATCAAGAAAGGTACTGCTGTTGTTGTTCCCGCACACAAGATCCCTAAATTCAAACCTGCTAAGGAATTCAAAGATTCCATTAAATAGTTTTGAACATCCAATAACTTCTGCCTGCACGCCGTTGTGATAATGCTTCGGCAGTATGTGGGCTTATGGTGAAGCAAGGTCTCTTTATGTAGGAGGCCTTGCTTGTTTTTTGGTAGTGTATGAGAGGCTAGGGCGCTTGCAAAAAATGGATTGGTGGTAGTATTGTGGTGTTTTTTTTGTATGCTTATAATTCGTATGTTATCAATGTGTTCTATATTGGGATCGATGACTCGGCAACAAGGTGATGGAAAAAGTTCGTCGCTGGTTGGAAAAAAAATGCTATCTTTGCAAATCGTTTGTAAATAATCGAGAAAATACAAATATATTAATAATAAATAATTAGTAGTAAAAATGGCTAAATACGTTTACACTTTTGGTGGCAAAACTGCCGAGGGCAGAGCCGACATGAAAAATTTGCTTGGTGGTAAGGGTGCTAACTTGGCCGAGATGTGCCTTTTGGAACTTCCTGTGCCTGCTGGTTTGACTATCACTACTGAATGCTGTACTGCATATTATAACAATGAAAGCCAGCTTCCTGCTGGTTTGATGGAAGAGGTTTGGAAAGCCATGGAGAATGTAGAGAATATCATGGGTATGAAATACGACGATCCTGAGAATCCTCTGCTCGTTAGCTGTCGTTCGGGTGCTCGTATCTCTATGCCCGGTATGATGGATACCGTTCTCAATATCGGTCTCTCTTCGAAGACTATCCCTGGTATGCTCAAACGCACCAACAATCCCCGTTTCGTATATGATTCCTATCGTCGTCTCATCATGATGTATGCCGATGTGGTAATGGAGAAATCCGAGGGTATTGAGCCTGCTGACGGCAAAGGTATCCGCAAGAATCTCGACGATATGCTCGACGAATACAAGAAGGCTCACGGCTATAAGCAGGATACCGAGCTTACCGCCGACGACCTGAAGCAGCTGGCCGAAGACTTCAAACTGAAAGTGAAAGAGGTGCTGGGTACTGAGTTCCCCGACGATGCTCGCGCCCAGATGGAAGGCGGTATCAAGGCTGTGTTCAAATCCTGGATGGGCAAGAAGGCAGTGAGCTACCGTGCTATTGAAGGTATTCCCGAGGATTGGGGCACTGCTGTCAATGTCCAGGCGATGGTGTTCGGCAACATGGGCGATGATTCCGCTACCGGTGTTGCTTTCACCCGCGACCCTGCTACTGGCGATAACAAATTCTACGGCGAGTGGCTCGTTAACGCCCAGGGCGAAGATGTGGTGGCCGGTATTCGTACCCCCAACCCTCTCAACAACGAGACTAAAAATGAGCAGAACCGTCACATGTCCTCTCTGCAGGATATGATGCCCGAGATCTATAGAGAGCTTGTTGACATCCGTCACACTCTTGAGTCTCATTATCACGATATGCTCGATATCGAGTTTACCATTCAGAACAAGCATCTCTATATGCTCCAGTGCCGCGTGGGCAAACGTACGGGTCTGGCTGCTCTCACTATGGCTTCCGATATGCTTAAGGAAGGTATGATCAATGAGAAAGAAATGGTGATGCGCATCAGCCCCAGTCAGCTGGAAGAACTGCTCCACCCCATTCTTGATGCTAAGGACGAGAAGAATTTCAGCCCTATCGCCAAGGGTCTCCCCGCAGGTCCTGGTGGCGCTATCGGCTATTTGGCCTTCACTAGTGAGCAGGCTAAGTCATTCCGCGCTAATCGTGTTCCCTGTATCTTGGTAAGAGAAGAGACTAATCCTGAAGACGTAGAAGGTATGCGTGCTGCCGATGGTATCCTCACCGCTCGCGGTGGTATGACCTCTCATGCTGCTCTTGTGGCTCGTGGTTGGGGTAAGTGCTGTATCGTAGGTTGCGATGGTATTGAGGTAGACGCTGATGCTAAGACCCTTACCATCAATGGTCAGGTTTATACCGAGAAGGATATCTTCTCCCTTAACGGAACCAAGGGCTATGTTTATAAGGGACAGATCAAGACCATGAACGCTACTGAGAACCCTATGTTGGCTCAGTTTATGTGTGTGGTTGATAAATATCGTACCATGGGTGTCCGCACCAATGCCGACAATCCTGCTGATGCTCAGAAGGCTATCGACTTCGGCGCTGAAGGTATCGGTTTGTTCCGTATTGAGCATATGTTCTATGGCGAGAATAGCGCTGAACCTCTGGAGAAACTCCGCAATATGATCCTCTCCGATTCTCACGAAGCTCGCGTGGCTGCTCTTGCTGAGCTCGAACCATACATCAAGGATTCGGCAAAGGCTACCCTCAAAGTGATGGATGGCAAACCTCTTACTTTCCGTCTCATGGATCCTCCTTTGCACGAGTTTGTGCCCCAAGACGAAGAAAAACAACGCGAAGTGGCACAGGATCGTGGTATGAACTTCGAGGACCTCAAGGCTCGCGTTGACGCTATGCACGAGGTGAACCCCATGATGGGTACTCGTGGTGTGCGTCTCGGTATCATCTATCCCGAAATCACCGAGACTCAGTTCCGCGCACTCTTCAGTGCTACCAGTGAATTGATGAAGGAAGGCTATCATCCTCAGCTGGAAATCATGGTGCCTCTCACCATCAACGTTCACGAGCTTGAACACCAGAAGATATTGGCAGACCGTATTAAAGCTGAAGTAGAGGCTGCTTATGGTGTGCATGTTCAGTACAAGTATGGTACCATGATCGAAATCCCACGTGCTGCCCTCATGGCAAACCGTATCGCTGAGGTGGCTGAGTTCTTCAGCTTCGGTACCAACGACCTTACTCAGATGACCTATGGCTTCAGCCGTGACGATGTGAACGGTATTATCAAGACTTATGTTGATGAGAAGATTATTAAGGCTGACCCCTTTAACACTATCGATCAAAAGGGCGTAGGTCAGCTCGTACAGATGGGTGTTACCCGCGGCCGCGATACTCGCGAAAATCTCAAGTGCGGTGTGTGTGGTGAACATGGTGGCGATCCTGCTTCTGTGGAATTCTTCTTCAAGACGGGTCTCAACTATGTAAGCTGCAGCCCCTTCCGTGTGCCTTTGGCTCGTTTGGCTGCTGCTCAGGCCGCTATTAAATCTAAAATGAATAATTAAAAATATTTCAAAACAACTAATTTTTTATCAAATCAATGAACGAAAATATCATTAAGTCTCTTGAAGCTCTTGGTATTACCGGAGTGAAGAATGTTCATTACAATCCTTCGTACGAAGACCTCTTTAAATTTGAAACCGCTGAAGGTCTCACTGGTTTCGACAAAGGGCAGCAGACCGAACTGGATGCCATCAATGTGATGACGGGTATCTATACCGGTCGTTCTCCTAAAGACAAGTATATTGTGATGGACAAGAATTCCGAGAACACCGTTTGGTGGACTACTCCGGAATACAAAAACGACAACCACCCCATGAGCGAAAGCACTTGGGCTATCGTTAAGGACCTCGCTAAGCAGGAACTCTGTGGCAAGGAACTCTTTGTGGTTGATGCTTTCTGCGGTGCCAATAAGAACACCCGTATGGCTGTCCGTTTCATTATGGAAGTGGCTTGGCAGGCTCATTTCGTTAAGAATATGTTCATTGTTCCTACCGAAGAAGAACTGAAGGATTTTGCTCCCAACTTCACTGTCTATACTGCTTCGAAAGCTAAGGTTGACAACTATCAGGAACTCGGTCTTAACTCCGAGACTTGCGTTGCTTTCAATATTACCAGCCGCGAGCAGGTGATTCTTAACACTTGGTATGGTGGCGAGATGAAGAAGGGTATGTTCTCTATGATGAACTACTATCTGCCTCTTCAGGGTATCGCTTCCATGCACTGCTCTGCAAACACCGATATGAATGGCGAACATACTGCTATTTTCTTCGGTCTCTCCGGTACTGGCAAAACTACCCTCAGCACTGATCCTAAACGTCTCCTCATTGGTGACGACGAGCATGGTTGGGACGACGAAGGTGTGTTTAACTTCGAGGGCGGCTGCTATGCTAAGGTGATTAACCTCGATAAAGACAGCGAGCCTGATATCTACAACGCAATCCGTCGCAATGCTCTCTTGGAGAATGTGACTGTTGATGCTAACGGTAAGATCGATTTCGCTG
>JAZUDW010000060.1:0-25034 GCA_045639845.1 Bacteroidales bacterium | reverse complement strand
CTCGGTGGTGGGCCACACAGGCACAGCACTGGCCATGACGAGGGCACTCCTTGGGACAGGTGCACTCAAAATATTGGGATTTATCTACTTTTGTGGGTCTATGCGGACAATTCATATACTATTAGTTTTCATGTTGTGTTGATACTGATTGATCTGTAAACACCGACGCTCATATATGCGATGGGGAAGGGTAGCTTTCTTCGAAAAAAAGGAGCGTAGGCTTCGCAAATTGATTGGGATTATCCTATTTTTCCGATCACTTCAACCGAATCGATGCCGGGGATTAAGCAATATACACCCATCGGAATCAACCCATTGTACGCAAGCAGGCGTTTAATAAACTATTGCACAAAGTACGCAAATAATATCGACATTTACAAACTTTGCTAAACAGAGAAACCCATCAGCCTCAGCACCAGGGGTGCCAGCAGTGCGGTGAGCACGCCGTTGAGTATGAGTCCGAGCGAGGAATAGGCACCATAGGTCTCGCCTTTCTCCATGGCCTTGGAGGTGCCCACGGCATGCGAGGCTGTGCCCATGCCGATACCCTGGGAATAGGGATTCTTGACATGCCACACTTCGAGTATCTTGAAGCCGAACACGGCGCCGAAAATACCTACGCACACTACGATGGCGGCTGTGAGCGAGGGTATGCCTCCCGCCGCCTTGCTCACCTCCATGGCGATGGGCGTGGTGACCGACTTGGGTGCCAGCGACACGACAACATCGTGCGAGGCTCCCATCAACGAGGCTATGGCGACTACGCTTACCAGCCCCACCAGGCACCCCACTAGTTGCGACACCAGTATGGGGAACAGTTGACGGCGTATCTGTCCAAGATGCTGATAGAGAGGAACGCCGAGGGCCACGATGGCTGGCTTGAGCCAGAAGTCGATATAGCGTCCGCCCTCTTCGTAGGTTTCATAGCTGATGCCTGTGAGCTTCAGGAAAACAATGAGTACGACAATGGTAACCAGTATGGGGTTGAATACCACCCAGCCTATGCGTTTCTGCAACTGTCGGGCCAGGTGATAAATGCCAAAGGTGAGGGACAAGAGGACGATGTTATTGCTCAATATCTCCATGGCGATCGTTGTTTTTGTTTGCAGTAATATCCTTACGCATGCCATTATCGGCATCCGAATGCGGGGTGGCGTTCTCGGTTTTGGAAGCTGCCGCCTTGCGGAGGTACTGATGGGTCCATCCTGTGACCACCAGCACCAGCACGGTGCTCACCACGGTGGCCACCACTATAGGCAGCCATTGGGCTTTGATAACGTTGAAATAGAGCATCACAGCCACTCCAGGAGGCACGAAGAAGAAACCCATATTCTTGATAAGAAAATCCGACATCCCTTTTACCCAGTCGAGCTTCACTGCCTTCAGTTGCAGCAAAGCAGTGAGCAAGAGCATACCTATGATACTGCTAGGGATGCCGATGCCAGTGAGCCACACCACAAGTTCGCCCACGGCAAGACATCCAAAGATGATGAAACATTGTCTAATCATTGCCTCCTATCGTTATGAAATAGCAAATACGAGGGATACGAGGGCTGCCTGTAGTTCAATCCAGACAGTCCTCTACCTTCTCGGTTCTATGACAGCGTGCAGGTGAAACCCACCGATTCTACAGCCTTGCAGATGTCCTCATTGGAGGCGGTGCCTTCTACACGGGCTTCTTTTTTGTCAAGATCAACGGTCACCGACGCTACACCTTCCACCTCCTGGATGGCTTTCTCGGCAGCGGCACGGCAGTGGTTGCAGTTCATTCCTTCGATGTGATATGTTTTCATAAGAGCGTTGTTTTGGGTGATATGTTCATGATGATGTTTTTTTCTCAACACGAAAGCATTGACTAAGAGCAGGGCAAGCACGATGCTACTGGCAATACGGAACCACGAGGTACCCTCGTCGCCACAACAGCTGGCGCTGAGCACACCTGCCTGGAACCATTGGGCGGGCAACAGGTAGTCCACCACATGACCCCAAAAGATAGCCATGACGAAGATAGAGGCCAGATAGAGCACCAACGTCTTGCGCCCCATCACCTTGTTGATAACCAGTATCGAGGCCATATTGCAAGCGGGGCCTGCCATGAGCAGTACCAGCGCGGCACCTGGGGTGAGCCCCTTGAGCATCAGCGCCACAGCGATGGGTATGGAACCAGTGGCACAGATATACATAGGTATGGCCAAGCAAAGTACCAGCAGCATGCTGAGCTGGGTGTTGCCACGGAAGAGGGCGAAGAAATCGTCGGGCACAAACACCGTGATCAATCCAGCCACCAAGAGGCCTATCACAAGCCATTTGCCTATATCCTGCATCATCTCCACAAAGCCGAAGACGAGGGCCTCGCGCACTTTGCCTAGGAAGGTGGCAGGCTCTTCGGGATGACCGCAGCCACACGAGCACTGCGTATCGGATTCATCCACTACGGAAGCCTCACCATCGTCGGCAAACCTATTGATGAGCCATCCGCCAAGCAGCGCATTGCAGAAGGCGGCTATGGGACGCAGTATGGCAAAAGGCAGACCCAAAAGGGAATAGGTGGCTATGATACTATCTACGCCCGTCTCGGGAGTGGCTATGAGGAACGATGTGGTGGCGCCCTTGGAGGCACCTGCTTTGCGGAGCGACATAGCCGTGGGAATAACACCGCACGAACACAACGGCAGCGGCACCCCGAACAGAGCACCATAGAAGACCGAACGGAATCCTTTGCCTCCAAGATAACGACTATACACCATGCTGGGCACGAAGGCATGCATCACCCCCGCCAGGAAAAAGCCCAGCAGAAGGTAGGGCGACATCTCATTTACAAGATTGAATATCTGTTGCATAATAGAATTACTCTTTTTTTCTTTTCAGAATGCAAAGATACACCGATTGTTTTGCAAACGAAGGGCAAACACGCTCCAGACCTCAGCGAATGCTACTCGCCTTTTGGCATTTTCTGCTGGCATTCGGGGCAGACACCCTTCACCACAAATTCCGCTTCTTTGATCAGATAGTCCTCGGGGAGGGTAACCGTAGGTATGTGGATATCGGTGAGACAGATGGTTTTGTGGCATTCGGTACAAGTAAGGTGCACATGGTGGCATTTGAATTGGCCGCAACGGCACACACAGTATTTCTGCATACCCGAGCCGTCGTCGATCGTATGCAACAGATGATGGTCGGCAAACAGCGTGAGGGCACGAAACACCGACGAGCTGTCGGCATATTCAAGTTTCTCCATCACGTTTTGCAGCGAAAAGGCATTGTGCATCTCCTCGTAAATAGTCTTATAGACCAACAAGCGAACCGAAGTCACCCGAATACCGGCATCACGAAGTCTCTTCTCGTAGTCCATATGAAGAATATTGTCGTTTCACTTTCATTATTTGCAGACTATGCTCGCACAATCGTGTTTCCGAAGCACTGCGGGATATTGCACCCACAAAGAGGCTATCGTCACTGCTTGTTGATAGTCTTACCCAACTCGTAGGCTTCGGTTATGAACTGGGTGCCTTCTACGGCCCCTTTTCTTCCTATGCATATGGCCTTCACACAGCCACGCTCGGTAGCAGATGGGAGACAAGAGACGAAGCCACGGAAGGCGAAGATAGCATCTTCGGCAGTGGCATCCTCATTGTCGGCACAAGCTGTGATATAATAGAATTCCTTGCCGCCCGTCTTCTCGTCGCCGAAGGCCAGATAGGTGCCATCAATAAAGGCTTTCATGCGATCGGTAACATTCATATAATATACTGGTGACGAGAGCACTACCACATCGGCATTGAGGAATTTCTGAGTCAACAGCCAGTTGTCAGTTTCGCGCATAGCCTCTTTGGGATTGTCGGCACCTTCTTCCGAAAGGAACTGAAGATTATAGTCGGCCAGGAAAACCTTTTCTACCTTGCCCCCGGCTTCAGTCGCACCTTTGGCAAAGGCATCAGCAAGAAGGTCGGTGTTGCCATGACGGCGGGGCGACCCCTCCACAATAAGCACCTGCTTACCCTCTTTGGGATTCGTTGTCACCTCACTATAAGGGATCTTATAGTCCGATACTTTTATCGTCTGGGCTTCTTCTACTTGCTGTTTGGGGCTACAGCCGCAGATCACTGCGGCCATTATTGTAGCGATGAAGAGTATTTTTTTCATAATGTTTTAAATCTGTGGTTGAAAAACGTCGTTCTCGTTCAATTATTGTATTGGGGAAGCTAGCCGAATTATTTCATATTGGCGTTAAAGAAAGCCGTGAGTTTATCCCAAGGGATACAATTTTTGATTTCGCCCTTGCCGCCCAGGTGGGTGTAGCCACCATCGTAGAGATCACAGTGGGAGGCACCTGGCACGATAAGCAGTTCCTTGTTTTGGGGCACAGGATTAGGTTTGCGCACAGCGTCGTAGCCATCGGCCTTACCCTCCACCATATATTGGTAGGCGTTCTCTCCGAAATAGCGAGAGTGTGCCTCCGAACCATGGACGATGAGCACCGCATTGCGTATCTCGTTGATATAATACAGGAAGCGAGTATTGGCGTATGCCTGACATCCGAAAGTGTGCCAACCATCGTTCGAGTTGCCCGAACGGGGATGGTAGCCACGGGAGGTCTTGTAATAGTCGTAGTAGTCTTTCACAAACTGGGGAGCATCGTCGGGCAAGGGATCCACCACGCCGCCCCCTTGTACAGTCGTACCAGTGGATGCAGCCTTGGAGCGTTCGGCAGCCATAGCTCTGCGAGCCTCATAGCGAGCCGTCTCACTATTGTCGGCATCGAAATAGCCATTGCCGTTCACCCTGCTCATATCATACATCGTCATCACAGCAGTAGCCTTGATACGAGGGTCTATGGCAGCGGCATTCAGTGCTATGCCACCCCAGCCACAGATACCTATAATACCTATCTGCTCGGCATCCACCTCGTCACGAAGGGACAGATAATCTACCGCAGCCATAAAATCTTCGGTATTGATATCGGGCGAAGCAGTGCGACGAGGCTCACCCGACGACTCGCCCGTAAACGAAGGGTCGAAAGCCAACGCCACAAAACCGCGTTCGGCCATCGTCATGGCATAGAGACCCGAGCACTGTTCCTTCACCGCACCAAAGGGGCCGCACACAGCAACGGCCTTCATCTTGTCGTGAGCACCCTTGGGAATATAGAGATCGGCAGCAAGAACGAAACCGTATCTTGTTTTGAACGACACCTTTTGATGCGACACCTTTTCGCTGAGGGGGAAGGTCTTGTCCCACTCCTGAGTAAGAACAATGTTGGTTGATTCCATATTTTTTTTATTGTTGTTTTGGGTACAGGCGCAAAGTATCAAAAGAGATAACACGCCTATAAATAATTGTTTCAATTTCATTTGTCTGTCAATAGTTGCTAATAATATGCCAGGCTTGTATAAGCCACGCCACCTATGCCGAACGCCACTGAGTAGGTGTAGCGCCAGTATGAGCCTTGAAAAATCGCACAAAATGCTGAGGGTATTCAAACCCTATACGCTGGCTCACCTGGCTCACCGAGAGCACATCGGACTGCAGCAGTTCTTTGGCACGTGCAAGGATCCTATCGTTGATCAGATCTTTGGCCATTCGTCCCGTCTCCGTTTTCACCAATGTGCCGAAATAGCCGCTCGACAGACAACATTTGTCGGCAAAATAAGCCACCGTAGGCAAGCCCTCTTGCTCGGCCTTGTTTACCATATAATCGTCGAGCAGTTCGAAGAACCGCTTCACCACCGAATGGTTTATCTCTTCGCGAGTAATGAACTGACGGTCATAGAATCGTAGGCAGTAGTTGAGCAGCAGCTCTATATTCGACACGATGAGTTCGCGGGTATGCTTGTCTATGGCATGATGCAATTCCTGATCTATCATAGCCAGCACTCCGCGAAACACCTCGAGCTCTTGCTGCGACACGTGGAGAGCCTCGGTGCTATGGTAGGAAAAAAACTCATAACGGCTCATGTTTCGGCCAAGGTTGGTGCGGGTGAGAAAATCTGGATGAAACACTATTGCCGTCCATCTGGGGAAGACGGGAGTGTCGCCATACAGTGCTTGTTCCACATGGAGCACCTGCCCTGGAGCGAAAGAGGTAATCGTCATATCGTCGAAGTCGTAGGGGGTACGGCCATAAAACATTTTGCAACCCTTGTTTTCCTTTAGATAGAGAGCATAGACGCCATAGTGCACCATGCTTTCGGTGATAGGCACATCTTTGTCGAACCGCACCACACTTACCAGCGGGTGCAGCGTCTCGAAACCATAATAATCGTTGAACTCCTGCACGGAGTTGAAATAGATCTCTTCCATTACTGCAATATCCTTATTTTGCATTGTAGCCACATCAAAGTCGGCATCTTGATTCGTGAAGCCCCATGGGCTTACGCATCGCAAGGCCTTACTGCCGATTGGCCTCGCTGTACAGCTGGTCGTCAACAGGTTCCAACCATTCGTTGCTGGATACGTCCCCCACCTCTATATGGGCGGTGAGATGCTGGAACCACGAACCGCTCGCGGCCCCGTGCCAATGTTTCACCCCTTCGGGTATATCAATAATATCGCCCGCATGGAGCCGTATGGCAGGCTTGCCCCATTCTTGATACAGGCCTTCGCCACTCACGCATATCAGCATCTGATGGGCCCCGTGGTGGATATGCCAGTTGTTTCGGCAGCCTGGTTCGAAGGTCACATTGACATAGCTCTGCACCGTGGCATCACCCTCTTGCAGATTCTTAGGACGAATGGGGGCCAGATAGCTGTTGCCCTTGAAATACTGTGCGTAGGCATCGTTGGGGCTGCCCTTAGGCCAGGCGCCAGCACAGGCATCGGCGGCGGCATCGCATTGCGAGAGGCCGTTTTGGCCAAGGAAACTACACAGTTCATCGACCAACTGCTGCGTATTACCCATATTGACGGCACCCGCCTTGTGGGCCGCCAGTTGCGGATCCACGCCTTTGAGCGCCGATAGGGCCGCCACGGTCACCACCTCACGGTCGGCAGCCGAAAGCTGGTCGCCAGCAAAGATATCGCCGAAAAGGTGCGACTTAAGGTAGTAGTCGGTTTGCGGACAAAAAGCATAGTGGAACGGACGACCAGAAAGAAGGGCCTGCACCTCCGTGCCTTGAGACAGAGCCTTTTGCGCATCGTCCCACAAGGCGGGGCGCACCCATGGCCTACCCTCGGTCCATTGTCCAGGATGGCTTTCCACCACCCGACTCAACACACCTAGCGCATTGAGCGAACGAGGGAAACCCGTATAGGCATATAATTGAGAGAAAGCCTCCTTGATTTCGTTGATAGTAACGCCGCCATCCAGAGCCTGGCACACGGCCGCTTCCAGTCGCACCATGTCGCCCTGAGCTTCCAAGGCGGCGAGAGTGGCCAGATGTTTTTGCCTAGACGTTAACGATTGAGCTGATACAGACGCTGTCATAGTATAAAACATTAATAATATGAATAATAATCTTTTCATTGCTGAGCTTTTTTAAAGATAAGCGGCAGTGTCTCGGGGGCCATCTGGCGCATATCCACAAGATCGAGGCTCTTCACCATGTGGAGCGTACCCTGCTTGTAGGCCTGAAAATGCGGAGTGGCGATGTGGTGGCTATAAGCCTCGCGCGAGGCATAGATCTCCAGAATACGTATCTGGCACTCGTTGCGGAGCTGCTGCATGGGATAGATGCATATCACCCCTGGCTCTTGGCTCACAGAGGCTGCCCCAACGGCATGTGCCTGCTGTAGGTATTCCTGCAGATATTCGGGATAGACCTCGATTTCGCTTATTCTTACTATCATACTGTCATTTTGAGAATAAAGGCGACACCCCAGAAACAAGGCTATCGCTAAGACTAACAATGATTTATTTTTCATTTTCAATATAAGAAAACACGCTGCAAAAGTACATTGATTTTCTCATGTACCCACTACCTATCCTTTGGCAGTTGTAACCAATCTTTACACCGCAAAGCTCCCGTTCTTCGGAATCAACCCCTATTGAGGCAGCATTTCGCAGAGCCGATCCTCCCGTATCACCTTGGGCTTTGCCTTGCCCGCAAGCACGAGCACCTTCTTGCCGTGGCGATAGATATGCAACTGGCGGCTGCGCACCACGGCCGTAAGTTCCTCATCGGCCTGCAAGGCCTGCCATACGGCATGATAGACCCCGTCGGCCTCCATAAGCTTGGCTCGCAGATGGGAGCACATATTGGAGCCATCTATTGTATTAACATCCATACTATCAATCTATTCGTCGTAAACCACACACCCTGCTTCGGTGGGATGGTCGAGCACGGTGACGGAGGCTTTCTCGCGACGCAGCTTCCACACCACAAGGATATCGCCGCCCGCAGCGGTGATGAACACGATGCCGAACACCGTGACGATCGGGCTGCCTACGGCCATACCTGCTATCCAGGGTACAACACCCAGCACCACCAATGGCATCAGCGCCCCAACCATATAAGGACGCAACTTGAGAGGCTCGTTGCAGTGGCAATAAGGGGTGAGCATATTCCACAGCACACCGAAACTGATACTCTTCCAACCGCTGCTGGCATAATAGGCCCATGTGAGCCCGTGTATAAGCTCGTGCACCACGATGCCGCCTATCACAGCCACTACGAACAGCGACGTCTTTAAGAGATATACCCCCGCATCGTCGGCCACACGCAGCACAAAGCCGCCATCCCTCATAGCAGACCATAGCAGGCCCGAGAGTATGGACACAACGATAAACAGCACAACAGCAAACACGTTAGCCATCACCAAGTTGACAGTAATTTTCCGTTCTTTCATATTATCGTTGCCATTAATAGTTCATCAGTTTTCCCCCGTCGCTCCAGCCCCGCTGCATCTTGCCCTGTCGGGTATCGGCCACAAACTTGAGGAGCGCCTTCTGCGCCTGCTCCATCCGTCGGGTATCGGCATAGTGCTGGATACGCCATATCTTGATACGCTTGTAGGCATCGGGAAACGACAGGAAGTGCTCCCACGTCTGGGCATCGGCCCTGAGTGCCTCCATCACCCAATCGTAGAACACGAAATGCGAAGGGTCCATATCGGGCAACACCGCCATACCGGCAGGGGTCATCTCGCCCAGTTTAATCAGGCGGCGGCACCGCTCCACATTCTGCTCGCACCATATACCGCCAGCCCTGCGCGGGGTGAAACGCTGTATGGGGCGGCCGTCGTCGCCACGCTTCTGCGTGCTGTCTATCCATCCGAAACAGAGGGCCACCTCTACGGCATCCACATAGCCCACCACGCCATCCACAGGCTTCTCGGCACGGTTGGTACGCACCCAGCACACCTTCGCCTTGTCGTGGTGCAGCTCGTACCACCGATAGAGCTCTTCGCGAGTCTTTACATCCAGCAGATTCTGTACTTCCATAGCTATTGATATTGCAAGCGGACGGCCTTGGGGAGCTTGGACAGCACCAGGAGATACGACTCCGTGATCCAATGCTTCACCAGCTCATCGTCCATCGATTCGTAATACACATCGCTCCAATGCTTCTTGTTCCAATGCCAGGCGGGGGCCACCGAGTCGTGGCGTTCGCGCAGCTCCTCGTTGCGGGAGGGTGTGAGTTTCAACGAGAAACGGGGCCGAGAGTCTTTCATATCGTGAGTGCCCCCGCCCAGCCATAGACACACGAATATCTTGCCCCCTATTCTGAAGGTAATGATATCATCGCCAAAAGGCTGGTCTTCGGACACCCCCGGCAGAGAGAGGGCATAGTCTCGTAGTTGTTCAATATTCATAGTATCATAGCGATATATCACACGTTGTTTGTCATCAGAGGGAGACGTACGGCCTACGGGGCGCCTATTCGACCACCTCGATATAGAAGCTCACGGGACGAAAGCCGTCGTTGCAGCTGATCATGGCACTGAGGGGATTCCTCATCCATCCGTCGTAGAAATTGCCTTCGCCACGGGCCAGCGCCTCCACAAACTCGCGCATAGTCTTCCACGCTTCGGCACACAGCCCCTCGGGGCAGCGACCCTCTTCGCTCACCCAGCACTGACCCTCGCACACGTCGCACGTGTGCTCTATGGGATTCTCGTAGCGGGCCATGAGGTCGCAGTGCTGCACCTTGCGTATGGCCGTTATCTTCACTTTATTCATCTCTTCTCGTTTTATGATTCCACCATGGGAACGCGGCTGCAAAATTACGACTTTTTCTTCACATACCAAGGTTTTTCTTCGAGCGGTCTCCACTGCCGCCCTCGGCGGTCCCGAAGCCCCCTAGGAAGGCTGTTTGGGCCTTTTTCGGAGCCCACTCCGCCCTGTTGCCGCAGTGGCTCCGTCCCGCCTCCACTGTATCAACGAAATAAGAACGGAAAAACGCCGATAAAGCTCCGACCGATGGTCGGACTTACCTCGGAGCTTAGTCGGAGATACCTCGGAGATACAGTGGAGTCACAACGGACCTACGATGGAGCCAAAATGGACCCAGTGCGGAGCCTGGGCGCACCACGCACGCAGGGCCGCCCCGCCATGCAGCGACACACTCGCTGTGCCACCTCGGCGCACCGTGCCAGCTTGAACCAAAAACATCGCCGCCGACACTATTCGACAATCGAGCAGCAACAGAGATACAATAAAAAAGGACGAGTTTCGTTTAAGAAAACAATAATAATAATGTCTGGCTATGGCTACGCAACAGAAAGAGAAGAATATCATCGAAATAAAGAATAAGAAAGCAGAGTTTCAGTATTACCTTTCCGACGACTACACTGCCGGCTTGGTGCTGACGGGTACGGAGATAAAATCGATACGCGACGGAAAGGTGAACCTCACCGACGCCTACTGTGTGTTTATAGGCAACGAGCTGTTTGTGCGACAGATGCATATTAGCGAATATCGGTTCGGATCGTGGCTCAACCACCCCGCCAAACGCGACCGCAAACTGCTACTCACCAGTCGCGAACTGCGCAAACTGCAAAACAAGATCAAGGAGAAGGGGTTCACCATCATCCCTACCCTGCTCTTTGTGGATTCGAGAGGCTACGCCAAAATCAACATCTCGTTGGCCCGAGGCAAGAAATTCTACGACAAACGCGAGACCATCAAGGCCAAAGACAGTCGCAGAGACCTGGAACGCCAACTGGCTCACTAACTCGGGATTGGATTATCGGAGGTTCATCATCACTAAACGACACATTTGGGTATGAATATCTTTAAATTTGGAGGCGCGTCGGTCAACAGCGCCGATGCTGTGAGAAACATGTCGAACATTGTGGCCTCGCACCGCAGCAGACCGCTGCTCATCGTGGTATCGGCCATGGGTAAGACCACCAATGCTTTGGAACGGCTCATACCAGGCATAGGCACCAACGAGGACGAGCGTTCCCTCACGCTGCAACAGTTGCAGAGCTACCACTACGATATCATCGATGGGCTCTATGCCCCCGGCGGCAGCACTGGCAGCATAGCCCAGGAGGCCATGCGACAGGAGGCCCTACGTGCCGTACGGCACAAGGTAGAGACCTACTTCGAGCTGCTGCGTATGCGTGCCGAAGGGGCCCCGACGGCCTACAACTTCGACTACGACCAGATAGTATCGTTTGGCGAACTGATATCGACCACCATCATCTCCGAATACCTCAACTATATAGGCATCAGCAACCGATGGATGGATGTGCGCGAGATTATACGCACCGATGCCAACTACCGCGAAGGCATAGTGGATTGGGACGCCACCCGTTTCAACGCCAAAACCAAGCTGCTGCCCCTGCTGCAGTCGGCCTCCGACGCCGAGGAGCACCCCGTGGTGGTGACCCAAGGCTTCATAGCAGGCACCTCGTCGCACACTACCACCACGCTGGGACGAGAGGGCTCCGACTATTCGGCCGCCATACTGAGCCACTGTCTGGGTGCCGAGTGCATGACGATATGGAAAGACGTGCCGGGATTCCTGAATGCCGACCCTAAATATTTCGACAACACCATCAAAATAGAGCAGATGCCCTACAACGAGGCCATAGAGCAGGCCTACTACGGTGCATCGGTGATACACCCCAAGACGGTGAAGCCTCTGCAGAACAGCAACATAAGGCTCAACATCAAGTCGTTTGTAAATCCCGAGAAGGAGGGTTCGGTGATAGGCCCCTTCGATTGCATTGTGCCTCAATGCCCCCTGTACATCGTGAAGAGCCGCCAGGTGCTGCTCTCTATCATGCCCAAAGACTTCTCGTTTATTGCCGAAGACAACCTGCAGACGATCTTTGCCGCACTGGCAGCCTTGAATATCAGAGTGAACCTGATGCAGAACTCGGCACTGAGTTTCTCGCTGTGTATAGACAACAACGAAGTGCTGCTGCAACAGCTGCAGGAACTGCTATCGAAAAACTTCCTGCTCCGCTACAACGACAATCTGAAGCTGATCACCATACGCTACTACACGCAGGAGATCATAGATCAGATAGTGGGCAACCGCACTATTTTGGTACAACAACGCTCGCGTACCACCACCCAGCTGGTGGTAGAGGACAAATAACCCCTGCCCTATGCCACACATTCTGAGCAAAAGCCGTTTCATAAGAGGGCTGCAGTGCGAAAAGGCCATGTTCCTAGACACTTACCACAAGGAGCTGGCTGTGATACCGCCCGCACTGAGGATGAAGTTTGACCAAGGACGCGAGTTTGAGCGCTCATACAAGGACACCTTCCCCATGGGAATAGACGTGAGCGAAATGCTGGGCCGACAGGTGGACCAATACCCCTCGGTAACAGCAAGCCTGCTGGCCCGCGAGGGCGAGGTGGTGCTTTTCGAGGCGGGTTTCCAATACCAAGGGGTGCTTGTGCTGGCCGACGTGGTCCACAAACATGCCGACGGCACCATAGAGGTAATGGAGGTGAAAAACGTATCGGAAGTGAAAGAGGTGATAAAGAACGATGTATATGTTCAGCACTATGTGATAAGCCATAGCGTGGAGGGGTTGAAGAGTTTCTCGGTGGTATATCGCAACGAACAGGAAGACGAACCTTTCCAATACATGGATCTCATGAACGAGGCGAAGGCCCAATGGGACTTTATCAGCGAAAAGATTCTGAGGTTCACCAACACCTTGGCATCTAAGAACGAGCCTGTTATATTGATGGGAGACCACTGCTACACTCCCTACGAATGCCCCTACAAAGATTATTGCTCCAAACCAAAGAGCATACAGCTGGCTTTGGACTTCTAACACAACCCTGCTTATCGACAACGAAATATCGGCTACAGCCCCGACGCAGGTTGTCATCACCCCTTAAACAATTCAGCAAACCAACAACACATTCACTATGGCACATAACACCAAATTGATTCTCCCATCGCACGTATCGTCGCTGTCGCGCCTCAACAGAATACTTTCGGGCGCGAAATACGAAGGCTGCAAATTCATCATTCTTCTGGATGGCAACACCTACTCCAACTGCATGCCCGAGGTGATAAGCCGCATGACGGCCCTCCACGAAGCCGAGTTTCTGGAAGTACCTGTGGGCGAGGAGGCCAAAAGCATTGAGATAGCCACCCAGATATGGGGCGGACTGATTGAGATGGGTGCCGACCGCAACACGATATTGGTAAACCTGGGCGGCGGCACGGTGAGCGACCTCGGCGGCTTTGTGGCATCGTGCTACAAGAGGGGCATACGCTACATCAACGTACCTACCACGCTGATAGGCATGGTGGATGCTGCCATAGGCGGCAAAACGGCCGTGAACATAGAGAACCTGAAGAATCAGGTGGGCACCTTCTACCTGCCCGAGATAACGTGCATAGAACCAGACCTGTTGGCCACACTGCCTGGCCCCGAGATGATAAGCGGACTGTTTGAAGCTATCAAGACGTTGATGCTGGCCAATGGCGAGATGTACCACTCGCTCTGCCAACAGATACTATCGGGCGACGTGGACATCAGCAACGAGATCATAAGCGAGTGTGCCCAGTTTAAATACGATGTGACTAAGGCCGATACGCAAGATGCCTCGATACGCAAGATTCTCAACTTCGGCCACACCTTCGGCCATGCTTTCGAGAGTTTCCACATGAACACCGCCGCTCCGCTTAGTCACGGTCAAAGCGTAGGTCTGGGTATGTGGTGTGCCTTGTATCTCTCGATGAAGAAGATGGCCTTGCCCGCCGAGATAGTCGAGGAATATCAAAACATCATGCTTTCAATGATTAAGCCCCACAAATACACACTGAAGGACACCGAAAGTCTGCTGTCGTTCATGCGGGCCGACAAAAAGAACGAGAACGACATGATTCTATGTGTGTTGATGCAGGAATTGGGAGTTCCTGTGATCGATGTAGCCATCGACGAAAACGAAATACGCGACACTATTCTTGCCTTAGCCAAACTATTGTAACATATCATATTGGGAATGAAATACCTGGAACTACTATCCCCAGCCAAGAATGCCGACCAGGGTATGGCGGCTATCAACCACGGAGCCGATGCCGTATATATCGGCGCACCATTGTTCGGTGCACGGTCGGCGGCAGGCAACAGCATCGACGACATAGAGCAACTGGTAAAATATGCCCATGTATATCATTCCAAGGTGTTTGCCACCGTCAACACCCTCCTCTTCGACGAGGAGCTGGAAGAAGCCCGAAAGCTGATATACCAGCTGTACAACATAGGCGTGGATGCCCTTATCATTCAAGATCTGGGCATCCTTGAGATGGACATACCCCCCATAGCCCTGCACGCCAGCACCCAGATGCACAACTACGACATGGAGCGCATCAAGTTTATGGAGCAGGCGGGGTTCCAGCGGGTGATCCTGGCCCGAGAGACTTCGCTGGTTCAGATGCAAGCCATAAGGGAATGCACCTCGGTGGAACTGGAGGCTTTCATTCAAGGCGCCCTTTGCGTTAGTTTCAGCGGACAATGCTATATGAGTCAGTACCTCAACGAACGTAGCGGCAACAGAGGTTGCTGTGGGCAGCCCTGCCGCTCGAGCTACGACCTTTACAACGAAAGCGGGAAACTGCTACGCCGACAAGAGCATCTGCTCTCACTGAAGGACTTCAACGCCAGCCACCATATAGCCGACATGGTGGATGCGGGAATCAGCTCGTTTAAGATCGAAGGACGACTGAAAGACCTTTCGTATGTGAAAAACGTGACGGCATACTACCGTCAGTTGCTCGATCAGATCATGGAAGGGAGAGAAGACCTCGGCCCCGTGTCGCATGGCACCACGAAATGCTTCTTCACCCCCGATCTCTCACGTACCTACAATCGCGATTTTACAAACTACTTCCTCGAGGAACGCAAGCCTATGGCTTCGATGGAGACACAGAAATCGATAGGCAAACTGATGGGGAAAGTGGTGTCGATAGGCAAGAACTCTCTTACTATCAAGACCAGAGAGACCTTTACCGCAGGCGACGGCCTATGCTATTTCACCCCCAAGAGAGAGCTGGAGGGGTTCTTTGTGAACCATGTGAATGGCAACACGATCACCCCCAACCGTCTGCCCGAGAGCATCACTGTGGGCACTACGGTGTGGCGAAATAACGACTTCGCTTTCGAAAAACAGCTTCAAGGAAAATCGTCGGAACGAAAGATCAACATCACCTTTACCCTTGGCGATACCGACAACGGCTTCTCCCTCATCGCTGCCGACGATTACGGCAACATTGGCACTGCTGAAGTGACGTGCGAAAAGAGCATGGCTCGCGACATAGAAAAAGCACGCGATCAGATAGGGAAACAACTCTCAAAACTAGGCGAGACGCCTTTTGCCATGAAAGAATACCACACCCGATTCTCCCAGACTGGCGAGAACGACCTATATTTCATCGCTGCTGCTACAATCAACGAACTGAGGAGGGAGAGCACCCGCCAGTTGGAAGAGGCCCGCAGAAAGGCTTATTGGCCCTCGGACTGCAAGACAGATGCCAACGACACCCACTATTTTGAAACGGAGCTTGACTACAGAGCCAACGTGGTGAACAGCCTGTCTCGAAAATTCTACGAGCGCCATGGTGCCACGGTGCAAGAAAAGGGTCTGGAGGTAAGCAAAGACTATGAGGGCAAAGCGCTGATGACCACAAAATACTGCCTGCGGTACGAGCTGAAGCAATGTCTGCAGCTCAAGGCCAACAAAGAGGTGGATGCCGATTTCAAGGGCAATCTTTATCTGCGAAACAACAAGAACTACTTCCTATTGCAGTTCGACTGTAAAAATTGTATGATGAAAGTGTTGCTGAAAGAAAAGCAACGATAGAGATTCCCATGAGCAGAATAAGCACCCTCGGCTATCGAACAAACAATCCCAAGAGAGCCGACGCAAGGATGAGCAACACCCCCATTGAGCGCCAACGGCGTTGAAGCATCTCTATGTTCTTCCGTCCCAACATAACGCCCCAGTAGGAGAAGCCGAAGATCATCAGGGCCATAAGCACCATTGCAAGTACTATGGCCCACTGCTGACTATACAGATACCCCATGCCCACACCTAGGAAAAGGGTGTTGACAGACAGCACTACTGCCAGCATGAACGACACCGACCAGGAACGAAAATCGAACGCCTGGGGTTCGTTTTTCTTTCGATTGGACAGCATTATCTTCACTGCTACCAATACCAGCATGGCCAAGAAGCCTATATTGGAGCCTCCCGTACCCGTGAAGGAACTGGAGATCTGGCACAAGCGCACTCCTACGAACAGCATGAGGGTAGAGAAGAGCGCGTTGATTAGAGACAACGCCATTCCATGAGTCAGACGCACGGGATAGGTGTCGGCACAATTGCGAAACATCACCAACGATTCAACGCCCATGGCTATCGCCAAAAGGAAAGAGATAATTACTGTCATTGTTTTACACCAATATAAGATTTGAAAAAGGCTTATTACTGCCTATTCATTATCGGATAAAAGTTTTGTTATCAACACGAAATCGGCAACCGACAACTGCTCGGCACGCTTCTGAAGCAGCTCGTCTGGTATGGGCGAAAGATCTTTGCCCAATGGTTTCAATGCATTACGCATGGTCTTACGACGCTGATTGAAACCTGCTTTAACTACCGATACGAACATTTTTTCATCACATTCCAAGGAACTTACGTCGTTTCTTCTGAGTCGGATAACGGCCGACTTTACTTTTGGTGGGGGATTAAACACATGTTCATCCACCGTGAAGAGGTATTCAATATCGTAGAAAGCAGATAGCAAGACACTTAAAATACCATATACCTTACTTCCTGGGCCAGCAGCCACACGCTCGGCCACCTCTTTCTGGAACATTCCCACCACCTCGGGTATCAGATTGCGATGGTCAAAGACGCGGAAGAGGATCTGCGACGATATGTTGTAAGGGAAGTTTCCGATAACAGCAAAAGAATCATTGAACAGCGTAGTCAAGTCCATCTTGAGAAAGTCGCCATCTATCACCTTCAACGAAGGATAATGGTGGTTGAGGTAGGCCACACTCTCACGATCAATCTCAACGGCTCGAAAATCCAAGTTATCGTTAGCAACCAGATACTTAGTAAGCACACCCATTCCGGGGCCTATCTCAAGCACGCGGGTTTGCTGGCCCGACAAACTATTGGCAATGCGAGCAGCTATCGACTCATCTTTCAAGAAATGTTGACCCAAGAACTTCTTGGCTTTTACTGTATCCATGTGATTGATTCTATGATTATCAGTTTAAATATCGCAACTATCATTCTTCAACAGCAGCACAACAACGGCAAAAAGGATTACCATATCACACCTCTGGACCTCTAAAAAACACTTTACTAAGCCGCAAAACCAATTCACCACAACAGAGGTCTCGGGGAAAAGAGGAGCACGGAGGACAACAAATATTTACCGCCAACAACCACACAAACTCCTCATTCTATGGCATTCAACACAGCACTGGCGACCGTTAAGAACATGCAAAGGTACAAAAAAAATCCGTATTCACACTTTGATAGCCTAATTTTTAGTACTTTTGCAAAAATAAATCTTCATAGTACCTACACAATAACACACTCATCATAGAGCGAAACGCACTAACGTATGACCAATACCATTGCAGAGCACCGTAAAGCGCTATTCAACAATTTAAGCACGCTCCAAAGCATCGACTACATACTGCTATTGTTCACTGCTGCCACGTTGGTAATATCGTGGAACATAGCCCTATACTTCCTCTACGCGCTGATGGCAAACAGCATAGTGCGCTGCATTGTAGAACGTGGCACGAAGAAAGCCAAGGACAGACTACACACCCTATCCATGCTGGCACTGATATGCTATGCCGTTGTCTATTGGGCCAGCCTTATGTATAGCTCCAACATACCCGAAGGCATTGAAGTATCAACCAAGAAAATACCATTCATTCTCATACCGTTATACTTCCTTATATCCGACCACAGCTATATCAAACAGACCCATCTGCGCCATCTTTTCTGGGTCTTTTGCGTGATCATATGTCTGCGTTTTGAGGTTCGCTTCATACTCACCCTTGTCCACTATTTTGGCGGAAAAGCATCCATAGGCAGCTTCTTCTCTGGCAGCTTCGATTCGTTCCACCACAGCTACCTCACCATGTATATCCTTCTTTCCATGGTATTTGCCTATGGAGAGATCAAACGCGAAGGTAAAAGCCTAAGCACTGAAGCCAAATGGCTTATCGGCGTGATAGCCACCGAGCTCACACTCTACAATATCATGATCCAATCGAGGGCTGGCATCCTGATGATGACACTCTTCTTGGCATACATCATCTGGGATATCATCGTAATACACAAACACTATCGATTAGGCGTCATCTGCGTGGGTGCCATACTCCTATTGGCATCGTTGTCAGCTCTCTGCTTCCCCAAATACACAACACGACTCACAGACACCATCGCCGAGGTGGCCGAAGGCAACCACGACGACACACGCTTCGGTATCACACAGACAGCCTTGATGGCCATCAGCGACAATATGCCCTTAGGCGTAGGTGTAGGCGACCGCATAGATGTGATGGAGGACTACTTTATGATCACACGTCCAACCTATGCAAAGAGCCACTACAACCCTCATAATCAATACAACGACACTCTTCTCACAACGGGAATACTCGGATTCTTAATCCTACTAGCCTGCCTCATCTTGCCTTTGATAGAACGCACCCACGACGAAGACTCCAGACGATGGAAAACATACCGATTGGCATTGGTACTCATCACCGCCTGTTCTTGTTTGTTCGAAAGCATCTTCGAACGCCAGATGGGAATACTATTCTACTGCTTTTTCATTGGCGTGCTGATGGTACCCGCCGCTATTGATTCTTCAGCTCATAATAGCGCTTCCGAGCCCGTTCCACATAAAGGCTTGTAGGATAATCCAAGATAAGCTTTTCGTAGAAATCACGGGCCCGTTCTTTATTATCCAACTGATTATCGTTAAGCTCGGCTATCATCATTACAGCATCGTCGGCCAGTATGTCCTCGGCATAGAAATCCACTAGGCGCTCCAGCAACGAGTCGGCTTCTGCATATCTACCCTGCTTCATCCTTATCTTGGCTTTTTGCATCAACACCTCGTCGAGCAAAGGATGAGAAAGAGTCCTAGTAGAGACAGCGTCGAAGCCCATCCAGGCAGAATCCAGCTGATTGCGATACAATTGTAGATCAGCAGCCGCATATAGTTCCAGCAAATCAAAGGTACTATCTACCTCCATATTGTCACTAATGAGCAACGAAAGTTCCATGGCATCGTTGGCAATAAGCTTAGATGTAGAAGAACGCAACACATCCAACTGTGACTTAGCCCAGGTGAAATCATTGGTATAGTAAGAGAGCTTGGCATTCTTGAACTTAGCCAAGGCACCCACCACGTCGTTTTTATTGGCTTTCTCAACCTGAGAATAGAGCAGCGAAGCATCCCAAGTGAATCCAGCAAACAAGAGCAAATCGCCCAGTTCCAGCTTTGTCTGGCTCACCACACCGCCCTGAACCTTAGGCATCTCCACCACATCGTAAAGCATATCGCTGGCAGCCTGCACCTCATTGCCATAATAGGCCAGCAGATAGGCATAGTCACGCATAAGAGGAACAGTCTTGGGGTTTTTACCCAACTCATCGAGCGCCAGCTGATAGTCGGCCTTCAAAGAAGCATAATCCTTAGGCAACAGCTGATAATTCCTATCCAGACGGGCAAACTTTACTTTCAGTTCCCCCACCCTTGCATCGAAATAGAAAACGCCATCCTTACCCTTACCTGCCAGATAGTGGTAAGCGTCATAGGCCGTGGCAAGATCCTGGTTGTTTTGAGCTATCTGGCCCACATGCAACACAATCTCATCCCCTTGCCCCTCAAAACGGGCGTCAACCGCCTTGGCCTGCGTGAGAGCAAAAGCAAAGTCCTTCTGTTGCAAAGCAAACCAGATCATCATGTCGAGATACGTTTTGTTGTTCGGATCGCTCTGAACGCGGTCTATCAAAGCCCTGCGGAGACCGTCTGCAAGCCTAGGGTTGGACGTTTGATCCAGAGCTCTCTGAAGAGCGATCTGCACAGAACCTATCGACTTAGGAGAGTTGTCGAGAAAGCCAAAATACTCCTGCATCATCTTTTCATAGTCGCCCTCTTTCTCATACAATGCAGCCAGCTCGTTGATAAAGACAAACTTATTGTTCATCTTCTCACGAGCATAGAGATAAGTCTTCCGAGCATAGTCCAAACGACCTATCTTGGCAAAAGTCTGGCTCAGTTCATCCACCACCTTGGTATCGAAGGGAATCCGCTCAATACCTTCGTCATAGATCTTTTCAGCCTTCTTCTTATCGCCTTCGTCCCAATAGACCTTACCCAGATCCACATAAAGGGTAATCTCATTTTTCTGCTTCTTCATGCGCTGCTCCACCAGTTTTTTGGCCTTTTTAAAGTCGAGCAACTCCCCATACGACTGATAGAGCATCTGATAATAGTATCTGTTGCCCGTGTGCTGATACAGAGACTCGTACAGTTCTACAGCCTTGTCGTATTCCTTGTTTTGGAAATAATACGACGCCATTTGTTCTTGCGTTTGCTGCCCCCAAACACAATGACTCATCGAGAAGACAGCCACAAACGCAACCAGACGAACTATATGGTGGATATTGATATTACGCATAACACTATTAACGGAAACAAGTATTTAATATTGCGACAACAGTGCGCATAAAAAAAGAAAGGTATCAGAAGTATCTGACACCTTGTTTTGTGACCCAGCTGGGGCTCGAACCCAGGACCCCAACATTAAAAGTGTTGTGCTCTACCTACTGAGCTACTGAGTCAACGGACTATGAGATTAAATCTTTTGTGACCCAGCTGGGGCTCGAACCCAGGACCCCAACATTAAAAGTGTTGTGCTCTACCTGCTGAGCTACTGAGTCATAGTCACAAAGACGTACTCTACCGTCCGATTTGAGTTTGCAAAAGTACAACATTTTTAGTTATCAACAAAATATTTTGCGAAATATTTTCAAACAACACACATTATCCACTGATTATCAACACACTTAAAATTCACAACAGAAACCCTATTTATTAACAGATCAGCCACTGTCCGAACATTTTTCTATAAAAATAAAGCAAAATACGGCCCCTACCCTCCCCCTAATCATTCCACCACACACAACTCGTTGAGGCAAAGACAATTCGAGAACAATAACAGACTCGGCAGAGAAAGATCGCAGAGAAAAGACCCGCACAAACAATGCCAGTCGGAAGAGAGCCACCGGGAAACATTTTCTTCCAATATCAAAAAAAGGTGTATCTTTGTGGAACAGATAATACAAACCACCACTTACCATAAAACGATTCAAATTAGGGATATGGAACTCAATATAGAAATTAAGAAAGGGATGGGCCAACTGCAATTTGGCATGACCCAGACAGAGGTCACCGCACTGGTTGGAGAGCCCACAAGCAAAGAGAACACCGAAAACGCCGCCAACGAGGCCACTACCATCTTCCAATACGAAGAAGAAGGGCTCACCCTCTTCTTCGAAGGAGAAGAATCACGACTGCATTGCATAGAGATATCCAATATCGACAGCACCCTCTTCGACGAAGAAGTATTCGACCTCACAGAAAAGGAGCTCATCAACCTGATGGTGTCGCACGGATACAACGAACACAGCATAGAAAAAGAAGACTGGGGCGAGAAATGCATCGCCTTTGCCGAAGGTAACATCGACTTCTATTTCGACGAAAACGAGCTCCTCTCTATCATCTGGACCGCATAACCACACCCGCCAAGACATGGACACACCCCTATTTTCCACCGCCTACTGCCCTCCCGTGGCCTATATCGCCCTATTGAGCCGCTACGACAGAATATGCATCGAACGGCACGAAACCTTCCCCAAGCAGACCTATCGCAACCGCTGTGAGATACTCACTGGCAACGGACCCATGATATTGTCTGTTCCCGCCACGCGGCCCAACGGCAACCACACCCTCACAGGCGACGCGGGTATCACCTACATCGAGAATTGGCATATCAAGCATTCTCGCGCCATCACAGCGGCCTACAACGCCTCGCCCTATTACATGTACTACAAAGACGATTTCGAGGCCATACTGGCCAAAAAACACGGCTCGCTGATCGATCTCAACACCGAGATGCTACGCTTTATTCTGAAGAAGATGAAAATCGACACACAAATCGAATTCAGCACCGACTTCATACCACCCGCCAACGATCCAAAAGACTACCGATACACCATCTCGCCCAAGCTGCCCTGCCCTATCGAAATCAAACCCTACGATCAGGTGTTTGGCGAGCGCTTCGATTTCGTTCCCAATCTAAGCAGCCTCGACCTCCTGTTCAACCTAGGGCCCGACAGCAAACGCTACCTCCAGACTCTCTAACAAAGAAAGAGTTAACCCCAATGTTTCACAAGAAACATAGAACGGAAACAACAAAAACGCCATGGGGCGGATCAGCAAGCAACAGATCCACCCCATAATCTTTCATCAAAAGATGAAGAGACAACAAGACAAAAAGAACATCAATCCTTCTTCCTATCCATGTATATAAGGAGCACCGACACATCGGCGGGCGATATACCACTGATACGAGAAGCCTGACCGATGGTGGCAGGTTTCATCTTCGACAGCTTCTCACGCGCCTCGTACGAAAGCGCCTGCAGCGAGAAGTAGTCAAAATCGGGTTTCAAGGGAATATCTTCGAAGCGGAGCAGCCTATCGGCCACTTCACGTTCCTTCTCTATGTAGCGCTGATATTTCAACAAGGTCTCGGCCTCGGCCACCACGTCGCCACGAATAGCATCGGGCACATCGTCCACCAAGCGGCCCAGCTCCTCATTCACCGAATAAAGATCCTGGATGGCGATCTCGGGACGAAGCAGAAGCGACACCAGCTTCACCTTTTGCTGAAGCACAGGCGTGTTTTTCGACACCAGCAGATCGCTGCAGTCTGACGGAGTCACAGAGGCACCCACAATATGCGAGCGAAGACGTTCGATATGCTGCTCCTTCTCCCCCACCCTGCTCATGCGATCGTCCGACGCCAGACCCAAGGAATGGGCTATCGGCGTGAGGCGCAGATCGGCATCGCCCTGACGTAGCAAGATACGGTATTCGGCACGAGAGGTAAACATACGGTAAGGCTCATCCACCCCCTTGGTCACCAAGTCGTCGATCAACACACCTATATAAGCCTGAGTGCGATTGAGCACAAAAGGAGCGGTACCGCGCACCTTGAGGGCAGCATTCACACCCGCCATCAAACCCTGGCAAGCAGCCTCCTCATAGCCCGTGGTACCATTGATCTGGCCAGCGAAATACAGATTCTCAACCATCTTGGTTTCAAGCGTATAGTTAAGCTGCGTAGGCGGGAAATAATCATATTCTATGGCATATCCAGGCTTGTAGATACGAGCATTTTCGAAACCCACAATGCTATGCAGAGCCTCCAGCTGCACACTCATAGGCAGCGACGAAGAGAAGCCATTCAGATAATAAGAATTAGTAGAGACGCCTTCTGGCTCTACAAAAAGCTGATGATGATCCTTGTCGGAGAAGCGCTCAATCTTGTCCTCTATCGACGGACAGTAGCGGGGGCCGCGGCCCTGAATACGGCCCGTAAACATAGGCGACTTGTCGAACCCCGAACGCAGAATATCGTGCGTGCGGAGGTTGGTATTGGCAATATAGCAAGACCTTTTTTCGAGATCCGACACCGTGTCGGTGAAAGAGAAACGGCCAGGATTTTCATCGCCCTTCTGCTCGGTAAGCACATCAAAATTGATGGTACGCCCGTCAATACGCACAGGCGTTCCCGTCTTGAGACGCTCCACAAAGAAACCCAGCTCGCGCAGTTGGTCGGAGAGGCCCACAGCAGGCATCTCCCCTATCCTACCGCCCGCAAAGGAAGACTCGCCTATAAAGATCTTGCCATTGAGAAACGTGCCATTGGTAAGTACCACGGCCTTGGCAGGCACCGTCACACCCATACGCGTATGCACACCGCACACCACGCCGCCATCCACATCGATACCCACCGCCTCATCCTGAAAGATAGACAGATTGGGCGTCGATTCCAAAGCCTGGCGCCACAGATGAGAGAAATAAGGCTTGTCGCACTGGGCCCTAGGGCTCCACATAGCAGGTCCTTTGGAAAGGTTGAGCATTCTAAACTGTATAGTAGCCCTATCGGTGATAATACCCGACATGCCACCCATGGCGTCGATCTCACGAACTATCTGGCCCTTTGCCACACCACCCATGGCGGGATTACACGACATCTGGCAGATATTTTCGATAGACTGAGTTATCAAGAGTGTCTTAGCGCCCATACGGGCCGCTGCCGACGAAGCCTCGGCACCGGCATGGCCGCCACCTACCACAACAACATCATACGGTTCCCAAATCATGCAACAAAGATATTAAAAGAAACTATTAACCGTTGTTTTTCTATTCATTAATCATCTCGTTCCTCGTGGAACATCGGGGTACCCACAGCCCTTTTCGGGCGCAAACTCGTCGTACCAGAGCTGGATAGCCGCCTTCTCTTTGGCGCGCATCTGGGCAGCCTCCTCGTCGCTTTTG
>JAZUDW010000059.1:0-17493 GCA_045639845.1 Bacteroidales bacterium | reverse complement strand
TGCTCTAACCAACTGAGCTAAGGAGGAAGATGATTTTTGTCTCTCGAAATCGGTTGCAAAAGTACACACATTTTTCGAACTGACAAAATTTTTTTTTAAATCACATATCAAAATATCGCTTAATATTGTATATATCAACGTATAATAAAACGTAAATTTTCCACAAGATCAGAAGCTATAAGGGTACATTCACCTTGTTTTTGAGCAGCTAATTCTGCAGTTTTGCCATGTAAAAATGCAGCAATTCGAGCTATTTGGAAGGGGGGTGGAAGGGACTTTTCAGACACGCCGTGGGACCCTTGCGCCACCACCTGAGAAAGTAAAGAAAGGATAATACCAGTAAGTACATCGCCCGAACCTGCGGTAGCCATTCCCGCATTGCCAGTCGTATTGTTGGAATAGTTGCCAGAAGGTTCTACAATAAGGGACCTATGTGCCTTGTGCACCACCACACACTGCAATTGCTTAGCAAGTGCGAAGCATGCATTGAAGCGAATCCCCCAACTGGAAAAAAGATCAGAAGGTGGATCCACACTGCGAGAGTAGAGTCTATCGAACTCACGAGCGTGGGGTGTCAGAATAGTCATTTGAGGAAGAAACTGCATCAAAGCACCCTGATGCGAAGCCAGCAGATTGAGGCCATCAGCATCGATGACCATACGCTTATCGTGACGTTGCATAATCATTAGCAGTTGTTCCATCACACGATACGTACAATCATGCAATCCCAATCCAGGGCCAATGGCAATGGCATCATAGCGTTCAAGATGATCGGGCAGCACAGACCAACATGCATCATTATCATCTATTGAAAGCATCGCTTCGGGCACAGCCGTCTGTAAAATATCAACACCACAGCGTGGCACATGCACCGTCAACAGCCCGACACCACTACGAAGGCAAGACCTTGCTGCCAACACTGCAGCACCCATCTTACCATACGAACCCGCAATAAGCAAAGCATGGCCGAAATGACCTTTATGACTATTAGGGTCTCGACCCACCAGAAACGAAGGCAACACAATTTCCTCTTTCTCTTTCATATTACGTATAATTTTTATCAACAAACACTTTCTCTTGACTGCTTAGTGGGAGCAGATTTTACCATTCATAACACATCAGCGTTGGCTCTATCCAATAATCAAAATCGGTAGCCACATCCGCCAATGTCTGAAGATCCTTCATACGGCGATAGAGAGGGAGTCCATCCGAAACATCATGCCAAAGATCTATAAACACATAATCGAAGGGCACCCCGTTAGAACGACGGAAAGCACACTGACGAGCATGGTCAAAGGCATCGCATTCCAACACCGTTATCTTATCAGCGTTGGCGAACTGAGGAAGCATATGGTGGCAAAACAAACTTATAATATCGGCATCGAAATCGACCACAGTCACAGAATTAACCGATGCTTTTTGCGACACCATGAATGCATAATAGCCCAAGCCAAGTCCATACACCAACACATCACCAGAAGCGTGATCAATAGAATGTTGCATGGTCAATATTTCATTTGGCGTCAGAGTCATCCACTCTCTTCCTTCTTGAAGTATGGCCGGATAACGGAAATCCCGATCAAAGAAACCCAAAGGAGCCTCAATATGCCCATCAGAATGCCTTATCATATCGCCACAAGGGAAAACTTCATAAGCAGAATATTTCTTGTAGCAGAGTTGGGACTTACCCACTCTCACTTCTGGGAAAGACACCTTTGAGTAATAGTCATTAGACTCAAACTCTTCATTGCAACACATTTTCACACTCGGAAGCAACCATTGCTGAAAGAAAAGCCTGTCTATTCCCTCAATATCCAATCCAAAAGCGGAAGCCACAAGCAAAGCAAAGGCATAGACGGTGTCCACGCCACAAGACGTCAGCTCGTCTATCAACGTTGCCGCCACAAGACGAGGAGACTCGTCAAGGAGAAGCATCTCCAACCTCAACAATCGCTCATTATTCTTCTCTGTCATACATTCTATAACGAATAATAACCTTCAGTATTGTCCGAGACGCCACAGATACTTCTCCCTAAATTCAACTATGAAGTGCAACACCGTTTTGCAAAGATATCAAGAATATTTGTTTAGGGGAAGAAAAGTTCAAAAGTTTTCTAGGACGAAGGTTGAGTTCGGATTGGACAAAGAGGATGTAATCGTCAGATAGGGAGGAGAAATCAGTGTTTTTTGGGGATAAATTGACGAACGAGCTTGTTTGTGTTTTCAATAAGCCCTTTCTCCCAGGAGGAATAATGGTGAGTGAAATAGACCTTGGTATGAAGCATCCTGGCAATATACTTGTGGTCAGAGAACTCGGTTCCGCTGTCGGTTGTAATGGAAAGGACATGTCGTTCAAAAGGGCGGAGCATCTGCACAACAAGACGGGCAACAGACTTGGAGTTCTTTCCTTTGGGGGACTTTGCCATAAGCATTTTTTTGGAAGTGCGCTCGACGAGAGTTACAATGGCACCCTTGACATCCTTACCGATGATGGTATCCATCTCCCAGTCGCCGAAACGGGATTTGGCATCCACAACGGCGGGTCGTTCATCGATGCTCACCCGATCCTTGATGGGGATGGTCGAGCTTACCTGGCGTCGCCGGTGTTTGAGGTGGTGCGGCAGGTAAGTGTACAGATCTCCCCCTTGCTCTTTGTCTCGCCTGACAATGTGGTACAACCACTCAACGGAGACGCACGTCTTTCCTTCGCGCCTTCTAGTACCAACAATGGTCTCCGGCGACCAATGTCTCTTAAGGAGCTGCTCGATGTCTATCCAATCCTCTTTCGACAGCTTTCTCTGTTTCCCGGGAATTGATTTTCTCAATTCGGAGAACTGTTGGGCATCAATAGCGATGTAATGGCGGTGCATGTTGGAGTTCTTTTTTACCTCCCTGCTGATAGTTGATTTGCTGACATTTATCAGTTTTGTTATTGTCGTCAACGACATTTTTTTCTCAGACACACAGAAATTGTGTATCTTTGCTCTTTGGTAAGGTGATTATATCTTCTCATAATTCAACACATAAGTAGTCATTTTACCTGAGAGAACCAAATTTAGGTGCTCTTTTTTTCTACTTGGTGTTGCACTTGTAACTGGAATTTAGGCTCCCTCTTACAAGAAAAGCAAATACTCACAGAGTAAATAATTGTCCCAACCAGCAATGGAACCAAAAATTGATTTCTTCAGTGACACACCAACAACAACCAATACCGAGTTTCACTCCCACTCATGAACTTCTACCATCATAGCAATTGATCATAATAATTTTAATAAAATAGAACCATATCAAAAAAAAGATGTATCTTTGCAGTTTGAATTATTATGATAAAGTCGATGAAAAGATTAGCTATTATCGCCTTGATGCTTATATCCTTTATAGCTCAGGCACAACAGAAAAGCTCTATTGAGACACGTGCTCTTATGGCCGAATATTCCAAAGCAAAATCGGTGAATGCAATGTCCAAACAGCTCGTAAATCAATTGCCATTGCACGAAACCCAACAAGGCACCGTAATAGGTGTGATGGCAAAAGTGACTTCCCTGTTTGACAAACATCATTTAGAAGAGAAGGGGATCAAAGTCACTTCGCAGGTTGCCGACATCGTAGCCATGCGGGCCCCCATTCATGCACTCTATGTCTTGGAACAAGACGATGAAATCATATATTACTCCGTAGCCCATAAAGTAGCACCGTTCTGTGACAACACCCGCTTCGACACTCGTACCGACAGCGTACAGATGGGTCTTGGGGTCCCCATGCCATTCAATGGAGAAGGCGTATTGGTAGGTATCACCGACTGGGGTTTCGACTACCGCCACCCCAACATCAATAGCGAAGCCGAACGCCGCATAGCCCGTGCTTGGGACCACTACCGACTATCTGGTCCAGCCCCCCAAGGTTTCGACTACGGCACCGAGCTAGTGGGATACGAACAACTCTATGAAGCAGTAGGCGACACCTTCGGTCTCTATGGTTACGGATCGCATGGCACCCATGTGGCTGGCATCATTGGTGGTCGCGGCACCAAGGCTGCAGGATCTTCCAGTTCCAAATACATTGGGCAAGCGCCTCGTGTTCAATACCTTCTGGGATCATGGCTTCTCGACGAAGCCAGTTGGATGGACCAAGTAGTGTGGATGCGCAACGTAGCTTCCGAAGAAGGCAAACGACTAGTAATCAACAGCAGCTGGGGTATGTACACTTTCAGCACCCTCGACGGCACTTCCCTTCTCAGCCAAGCCATCAATCACTGGAGTGATAGCGGCACCGTATTCGTTACCAGCGGTGGCAACAATGGCGATTCGCGTAATCACCTCCAGCGCACCTTTGCATCTAATACCGACACCCTTTTCTCGACAGCCTCCTACTACGCCCAAGGTGTAGGCCAAGCACTGATTTATTGGGGCGAACCCGGACAGAGCTTTGGTGCAAGCTTCTATCTCACAAACAACAGAGACTCAGTAATCTACCGTTCCCCTATATTCAACACAGCCAATGGTGACCTCTACAATCAAGGCAGCGTGGCTTACGACACCATCTCCATCGATTGGAATGTGATGGTAGAACAGGCTAATCCACTCGACAACCGTCCCCATGTGCTCCTCAATGTAGGTAAAGCCACCGGCATCAAGCTCCACATGATGGCTATCGCACCCGAAGGCAACACTGTTAATGTGTGGAACATCTGCAATCTTGAAAACCATGCAGGCAATATCGGCTGCGCTTTCTCACAAGGAGGATTCTACGGCCACCAAAACGGCGACGGCACCTATGCTGTTGGAGAACCAGCATGTGCGGCCAAAGCCATCAGTGTAGCAGCCCACGCCTACGACCGAATCAAGAGCGACGGCACCTACGAAGCCGGAGCCCTCACCTCTTTCTCTAGTCGCGGACCCACGTTGGACGGCCGTTGCAAACCCGAGATCTCTGCACCTGGCAGCAATGTAGTATCGTCGGTAAACTCCCGCGACGAAGCAGAGAACAACGCACCTCATTCTGCTGTAGTCACAGCCAATGGCACCCGCTATTTTTGGGCTACAATGAGCGGCACATCCATGAGTGGCCCCGCTGTCACCGGAGTGGTTGCACTGATGCTCCAAGCCAACCCCAACCTCACCGTCGATCAAATTCGAAACATAATATTCACCACTGCCCGCAATGACAACCGCACGGGCGCCCTTCATTCCAATGATAGCATGAGCGTAGAATGGGGTCATGGTAAAATTGATGCCCTTCGTTGTGTCAATGCAGCCTACGACCTCCTCTCCATCGAAGATGCACAGCAAATTGAAGTCAAACTGATCGCTTACCCCAATCCCACAACCGATCAAGTGACTATACTTACTGGAACCAACCTGCCTTGCACCATCGAGGTATTTGCCACCAATGGACAGCTAATTGCTAGTGTCACAGCCGAATCCGAGATTTCGTTCGACACCAGCAAGTGGTCCAAAGGACTCTACGTGGTTCGTTGCAATAGCCGCACTGGCATCCGCTTTGCTAAAATTATCAAACAGTAAGACTTCTAACGTGCAGTAAGAGACAGATCCAACTATCTCCCAATATCCACAACCCTCTTTCGGATGATCAAGATATTCAAACACAACGAGGTTCTTCAGATTATCATCATAGTGCTCTCTGCAGCGCTCCTTTGGGCGCCAGCATTGCTCAACCCACCCGCTATGCAGACAGGCCACGATTATGCACCGATATATTCATTGGTGTATTCAGCTTTGGTGGGGCATCCATTACTAGCTAGTTTGATAGCTTTGTTGCTCACCATCGTCGAAGGCTTCATGCTCAACCTCATACTGTTCAACCGAAAGATGCTCGGCAGCAGCACCCTGCTCCCCACCCTGCTCTATATCATAACCATGAGCATGGTGCCGTCACAAATGACTCTAACCCCCATGGTATTGGGGAACCTAATACTGCTCTTTGCACTCAACCAGCTAATGGTGGACGACGATCTATCTGTCACGCCCGACAATATTTTCACCTCCTCAATGTTGATGGCCATTGCCACACTATGTCATACGCCATTAATCATGATGCTCATACCCATGGTGATCATCTTCACCATCCACGGACTCTTCAACTGGCGTTACTGGATGATGCTCTTGCTAGGTTTCCTAGCCCCCTACATCATCACGGCCACCACCTACTACCTTACCGACCGACTATACTACGTATCGTACATCACCCGGCTCAATCTCACCGACATCCATCTCGCCATCAACACTGCATCATGGCCCATATGGGTATGCAACATCCTATTGGTAGTTTCCCTATTATGGTTTCTACTCACCTCCCGAAACATTGCCGTAGAGCGCACACAGATGTATCGTAAAAACAACAGTGTCATCGCATCGTATGTATTGGGATCTACGCTGGCACTACTCTACAGCCATATACTCCCTGCCAACCCTGAGATGTTTGCCATTCCTGTAGCATTTATGGGTACCATCACGCTTTTCAGTGCCAAGAAGAAATTCTGGGCATACAATCTCTTTTTCGTATTCTTCATCCTTATTGCCATCGCAGCCAACTGGTGGCGACTCTAAACTCATACAAAATATATGTTGGACGAGAAATACAGAAAAGATATGATCGAAGCCGGATGCGACGAAGCCGGTCGAGGATGCTTGGCTGGTCCTGTGGTAGCAGCAGCGGTGATACTTCCCGAGGGATACCGTAACGACCTAATAAACGACTCCAAGCAACTCACCGAGAAGAAGCGATACCTGCTTCGCGACCAAATCATGCACGACGCAGTGGCATGGGCAGTAGCCGAGGTATCGAACAGCGACATCGACGCCATGAATATCCTTCGAGCATCCTTCCACGCGATGAACCTCGCAGTGAAACGACTCTCCATCCAACCACAAGCTCTTCTCATCGACGGGAATCGTTTCATCAACGAGACCCACTATCCGTATCTCTGCATGGTCAAAGGCGACGGCCGTTTCATGAATATCGCAGCGGCATCCATCTTGGCCAAAACACATCGTGACGACTTTATGAAGGCAGCCCACATGGAGTACCCACGCTATGGATGGGACCAAAACAAAGGCTACCCTACAGCGTCACACTACGCAGCCATCGAACAGTTTGGCATCACACCTCTACACCGCAAGAGCTTCCGTTTGGAACGCCAGCTTGAACTGCAATTTGACGATATCGAACCCACAAACCAACAATAACCCCTATGTTTGAACAGTTGATCCAAAACCGACAAAACAAGATGCTACGACGCATCATAGACCATCCTCGACAAAAGAAGATGGCTCCAATGGATGCCATACAGCAGATCGGCATCATATTCAACGTAGGCGAAGAGCAACAATGGAATCAGCTCTATGCTTTCGTCAAAGAGATGGAGCAACAGAAAAAACAAGTGTGGATGATAGGCTTCCAACCCGACAAGCAATCCATAGGATATATATTCACCCATTCAAAGACCATCATCTGTCATGAAAAAGAAGACTTCAACTTTTGGGGACAACCCAAAGAAGGCGTTATCGATGGCTTTGTGGGACGACACTACGACCTGCTTATCAACACCGTCGAAAATCCCACATTCTTCTCCACTTACACAGCTGCCAAAACGGTAGCCGACCTCCGTGTGTGTTACAAAAATATCACCCCCACCGACACTCCCAATCCCTTTGAGGCGCTAAACATCAAAGTGTTCGACATGATCATCAAGGACAAAAAAAACATTAATATCACAACCTTTCTACATCAGATGATATACTATATCGACATGTTGAAAGGCTCCGCAAACAAATCATAACCTCATATCACGTAGAAAACATTTATCATTTATAAAGAATAATATACTTATCAATATAGCATCATGGTAAAAAAACCGCTATTTACAGGAACCGGCGTGGCTTTAGTCACCCCTTTCAGAAAACAAGACGTTGACTTCAACAAACTTGAAGAATTAATAAATCACATCATCGCATCGGGAGCCAGCTTCATCGTAGCCTTAGGTACCACCAGCGAAGCCGCCACGATGACCAACGCCGAAAAATCGGCACTACAAGACTATATCGTCGAGACGGTCAACAACCGCGTACCCATCATGCTGGGCCTCGGAGGCAACAACACCACCGCCATCACTACTGCCATCAGCCAGACCAACTTCGACGGCATCAGCGGCATCCTCTCGGTGACTCCCTACTACAACAAACCCCAACAGCGCGGACTCGTTCAGCACTTCAAGTATATAGCCGAAGTTTCGCCCGTACCCGTGATGCTCTACAATGTACCTGGCCGCACCTCAGTCAATATGACAGCCGAAACCACCCTTCAGCTCGCCGAAGAATCCAATATCATCGGTATCAAAGAGGCCTCGGGCAATATGAGCCAAGTAATGGAGATCCTTCGCAACAAACCCGAGTCGTTCCAAGTACTCTCGGGCGACGATGCCCTCACCCTCCCCATGATCGCCATGGGGGCCACCGGTGTCATCTCCGTGATGGCCAACTCACTGCCCAAATGCATGAGCGAGATGGTCAACTTCGCCATGAAGGGCAACCTCAAGAAAGCACTCCCCCTACACTATCAGATGCTGCCCCTCATGAACGCCATCTTTGAAGAAGGCAACCCCGCCGGCATCAAAGCACTATTGGAGATTCAAGGCATGATCACCAACAACCTTCGTCTGCCACTCACCAAAGTCACCAAACCCCTCTACAACAAACTATCCACACTCTATTCCGAGTTCAGCAAAGCCAACGGACAAGAATAATAGCAGTCCGAACCGACACACATCGACAAGACACATATTGAACTTAATGGACCTAAACAATATACATAGTATCGTTGCCGCCCCCATGCAGGCCTTCTTCGATGAATACAGAGCCCAACTGCAGAGTTCTGTGCCCATCATCAACAGTGTAAACGACTACCTTACCCAGCGCAAAGGGAAGATGCTTCGTCCGCTGCTCACACTCCTCTCGGCAGGTGCAGCACTCAATGAAGTGCCCAGCTACAAAGTGAAGATGGCAGTAGCCATGGAGATGCTCCACAACAGCAGCCTCATCCACGACGACGTGGTCGATGAGTCCAACCTGCGTCGCGGTATGGAAACCGTAAACAGCCGCTGGAGCAACCAGATTGCCGTACTCTGTGGCGATTTCTATCTAGCCAAAGTGATGCACCTGCTCTGTATGTTCGCCTCGTCCCACGAGCGCGACATCGTCAGTCGCACAGCTATCGAGATGAGCGAAGGCGAACTGCTCCAGCAGCAGTCCAGCAGAGAGTTCGACCTTAGCGAGGTTCAGTATATGGAAACCATCTACAAGAAGACAGCCTCACTCATGGCCTCCTGCTGCGAAGTCGGAGCCTATGGCACCACCCTACTCACCCACGACGGTCAGTCTATGGCCAAAGCCCTTCGCCAATACGGACATCTGTTCGGTCTAGCCTTCCAAATGCGCGACGACATCCTCGACTACTCCCCTCAGGCCAACACCGGCAAACCCTGCGGCAACGATATCAAAGAGAAAAAGATGACCCTACCCCTTATCTATTTCTTCCGTGATGCCGATCCAGCCACCCAACAAGACATCCGAACCCTTTTGGCTCAACCCGTCATCGGCGACGAGGAAGCCGCACAAGTGGTAAACATGGTACAACAGAGCCTAGCATTGGAACACACTCGCAACAAAATCATCGAGTTCACACAGAAAGCCATCAACCAAGTGTCGTCATTGCCCGCCTCAACCTATCGCGATGCACTTATCAATCTCACCGACCTGCTAGCCCAATAACCCCACCCATTGCAAGATTCAACAACATCAAGATACTAAAAGAATAAAAAAATACAATAACAGAATCATCAATAAACAAAAAAATACCATTATGAAAAAGTTTTTGCTGACACTTGCAGCAGTAGTGCTGACATGCGGTGCTTTTGCACAGAAGACACTTCCAGAGAATGTTTCCATCAAGACCCTCGACGGCCGCACCGTTCAGACATCCGTCATCCAAAACGAAGGCAAGCCCATCATCGTAAGCTTCTGGGCCACATGGTGCAAACCCTGCAACAAAGAGCTCGACGCCATCAAAGAAGTTTATGAAGAATGGCAGGAAGCCACCGGTGTCAAACTCGTAGCTGTATCTATCGACGATGCCCGTATGTCTTCACGCGTTAAGCCCTGGGTTAACGGCCGTGGTTGGGACTACGAAGTATATCTTGATCAAAACCAAGACTTCAAACGTGCTATGGGTGTAGGCGATGTACCACACGTATTCCTCATCAACGGCAACGGCGAAGTAGTATATGAACACACCTCCTACGTTGACGGTAGCGAAGAAGAACTCTTCGAACTCGTGAAGAAAGTAGCCGCCGGCGAGCCCCTCGAATAGTAGGCTATCATTGATAAAATATAGCCCTCATTCTCCTTAGCGGGAATAGGTTGCACCACACATTCATGGGATACAACCTATTCTCTATTTTAGACAACAGACCTTATCTACGAAACAAAAAATAATAGAATAAACAACTTATGAAAAAACAACACCTTCTCTTTGCGCTGATGATGGGCCTCGGCTTCAGCACACAAGCCCAGGGTTTATTAGGCGGACAAGTGACCGGCAACGTGCAACTCGACGGACAGATTTCTCGTGCCGACTCAGTCATTGGAGCTTCCGACGTTCCCGAAAATCTGCTACTCAACGCCCGTGCCGACATCCTCTACACCAACGGCAACTTTAATGCCGGCCTGCGTTTCGAAGCCTATCAGAATCCCATGCTCGGCTTCAACGCCCAATACAAAGGCCAAGGTATTGCCAACTATTTCGTACAGTATGCCGGCGAGCAGATCAGCCTCACCGCAGGCAACTTCTATGAGCAGTTTGGCAATGGCATGATCCTCCGCACCTACGAAGACCGCTATCTAGGTCTCGACAACTCCTTGCTCGGTGTCAACGTAGCCTATCGTCCCATCGACGGTATCACCCTCAAAGCCCTCGTAGGTCGTCAGCGCGTTTATTGGAGCTACGGCGAAGGTCTAGTACGCGGTCTCGATGGAGAAGTAAGCCTCAACAGCGTAGTGAAAGCCTGGGAAGAGAGCGCCACACGTGTCACCCTCGGAGCCGGCTTCGTCAGCAAATACGAGGCCGACGAAGTGATAGCCTCCTCCATCAGCGGCTACAAGCTCAACCTCCCCCTCAACGTAGGTGCCGCATCTTTCCGCATGGATCTCACTCACGGCGGTTGGGACTTCAAAGGCGAATACGCCATGAAGAGCCAAGACCCCAATGCCATCAACGACTACATCTACCGCGAAGGTTCCGCCCTCTTCCTCTCCGCTTCCTATTCTCAAAAAGGCTTCAGTGCCAATGTGCAAGCCAAACGAGTAGAAAACATGGGCTTCAAATCCGTTCGTTCACAGAGTGGAGAGATGCTCTATATCAACTACATTCCCGCCATCACCAAGACCCAGACCTACGCCTTCCTTACCATGTACCCCTACGCCACACAAAACACCGGCGAGATGGGTCTGCAAGGCGACCTCATGTACAAGATCAAGAAAGAGACACTCTTCGGTGGTAAATACGGCACCGACATCCACCTCAACGCCAGTGTCATCACCGGGCTAGACACCACCTACATCGGCGGACGAGGCACCGATGGCTACACCTCCACCTTCTGCGGCATCGGCGACACCTACTATGCCGACGCCACCATCGAGATCGCCAAGAAGCTCTCCTCCAAATCCAAACTCACCTGCACCTACGGCTACCAGATCTTCAACCCCATCGTTGAAGGCCATGCAGGCGCCCTCCATCACAACCACGTTGTCGTAGCCGACTACACCTACAAGATCAACAAGAAAAACGTGATCCGTTTCGAAGGAGAATGGATGAATAGCGACTCCGAGTACGACGCCGAAGTAGATGACAAACGTTGCGGCGATTGGATCATGGGTCTCGTAGAGTACAACTTCACCAGCAACTTCTTCGTATCGCTCAGCGACCAATACTGCTACCAGGATGGTATCGGCAACTACTACAACATCTCTGTAGGCTACACCCACCACTCTACCCGCATGCAGCTCGGCTACGGCAAACAGCGCGAAGGCCTCCTCTGCATCGGTGGCGTATGCCGTCAGGTACCCGCCTCCAACGGCCTCACCTTCACCCTCACCACCAGTTTCTAATGTTGATACAACTGTTCGTCATCCTCAATTCGACAGATAAACAATAACAAAAAAACTCTCTCATGAAAAAAAACATCATCCTTGCAGCACTCTCCGCCCTTCTCATGATGGCCAGCTGCGACAAAATATCCTCCGACGAGTACAATATCTTCTCCGGTGCAGCAGGCCAGTGGGTTGACGGCGTTGCAGTTGCCGATCACACCCAGCGTGCTTTCCTTGAAAAATATACAGGTCCCCGCTGCCCAAACTGTCCCACGGCCGACGAATCCATCAGAGCCGCACTAGACAACTATGGCGAAAGGCTGGTAGTAGTAGCTATCCACGACTCCTCCACCTTCGGCAAACCTCTGCACAACAGTCCCGACATGCGTTCTGACGATGGCGACCTCTGGAGCCACTACTTCGGTGTGTTCGCAGCCGGTTCCTACCCCGCAGCCATGGTAAACCGCACCATGAACGGAAATATCTACGACGTGTTCACCCCCACCAGCGGCATCGAAGCACGAGTAGATAACATCCTCGCACAGCCTGCACAGATAGCCATCGACGTACATAGCGCCCTCGAAGGCAGCAACGCCAACATCGACGTATCACTCGAGTTCCTCCAGGAAGTGTCAGAACCCCTCACCCTCACCCTCCTCATCATGGAAGACGGCATCATAGCCACCCAACGTCAGCCCGACGGTACCGACGACGACAACTACGAGCACAACCATATACTCCGCGACGTCATCACCGACCCCATGGGAACCGTTGTTGAAGCCGACGGCCATGCTGGCACCAAGCGTCGTGCACGGTTCTCCTACAGCGTCAACGAAGCTTGGAATGCCGACAACTGCCACATCGTTGCCTTCATCTCCACCCCTTCCAACAACCGCATCCTCAACGTAGCCGAATGTCATTTGGCACATTAATCAGTAATTTTGTTGAATCGTTAGCTCCTCTTTGTAAAAAAAGTGTAGCAGTTAGCTCCTTTTTGTAAAAGTATAGCAGTTAGCTCCACTTTGTAAAAGTGTAGCAGTTAGCTCCACTGCGGTCGCTGACCTTTCGGTTTATTTGTTGATTTGCTGACTCCTTCAAATAAACAGATAAACAGCGACCAAAGGGAGCCTCACTGGTCACTTTCAACAATAATCAAAACCAATGAACAAAAAGATACTCTCGCTGGCCATACCCAACATCATCACCAATATCACCGTGCCGTTGCTCGGCATGGTCGATATGGCTATTGTAGGGCACCTCAGCGGCACCCATATCGGAGCCATCAGCATAGGCACCAGTATCTTCAACCTCATTTACTGGAACTTCGGATTCCTCCGTATGGGCACCAGCGGATTCACTGCCCAGGCCTACGGAGCCCGTCGTCTCGACGAGGCTGTACGTATCTTTGTTCGTGCTTTCGCCCTTTCACTCCTCATTGCTGCCACACTCATTGTGCTGCAGTATCCCATCAGCCTGCTGGCCAAAGCCATCTTCAACGGAAGCAGCGAGGTGATAAGACTGGCTATGATCTATTTCTATGTCCGCATCTGGGCCGCGCCAGCCACATTGGGACTCTACGCTATCAAAGGATGGTTCATCGGCATGCAAAACTCCAAGCTGCCCATGTGGATAGCCATCTTCATCAACCTCGTCAACATCCTCTGCAGCCTCCTCTTCGTAGTAGTGCTCCATTGGGACATAGCAGGCGTAGCCCTCGGCACCGTGATAGCCCAATACAGCGGACTCGTAGCCGGACTCTTCTTCGCCAACCGCTACTACGGACGCCTCCTCCGCCGACACCTCGACATACGCCACAGCCTCCAGTGGAGTCAGCTCAGAGCCTTCTTCAAAGTCAACGGCGACATCTTCCTCCGCACCATATGCCTCGCTGCCGTGTTCACCTTCGTCACCTCCGCTTCAGGCAAGATCAGCGACGAGGTGCTAGCCATCGACGCCCTACTGCTCCAGTTCTGCACCCTCTTCTCCTACATCATGGACGGATTCGCCTATGCCGGAGAGTCGCTCGTAGGTCGTTTCATCGGAGCCCGCGACCCACTGCAGCTTCGCAGCTCCGTGCGCTGGCTTATGATATGGGGCATAGGTCTCACTCTCCTCTTCACCCTCGTCTATGCCGGTGCCGGACAGTGGATACTGCTGTTGCTCTGCAGCGATCCCGTCATCATCCAAGCCTCCCAACCCTACCTCTTCTGGATCCTCGTCATCCCCATCTGCGGCTTCAGCGCCTTCCTCTTCGACGGCATCTTTATCGGAGCCACAGCCAGCCGCACCATGCGCAACACCATGTTCGTAGCCTCGGGCACCTTCTTCGCCGTCTATTACCTCGGCCGATACCTGCTGGCCGACCAGCTCACCGATACCCTGGCCAACAACCTCCTCTGGACCGCCTTCCTCCTCTACCTCACCCTGCGTGGCGTACTATTGGCCATCCAACTAAAGCCAGCCGTATATCAGCAAGCCCAGCAATAAATGATCACTTAATTTCATTTCTCCAGTTCAAGCAATGGACCTACCACTGCTCTATAAATGCGTGTCAAATTGTCAAACTATTGTGTCCCAAGTTATTTTTTCATCATCACTTACAAGAATTGACTTCTCTATTTGTGGCTACAAAGTGTAAAATATGATGACGTAAAGGAGGTGACCTGATGGAGTTTTCTGGTCAACATCATAGCCATATATGTGTGTAGAAGGTGGTGATTGTGATCTTTAAAAACGCAGAACACTGCGTGAGCCTTCGCAGAACACGGCGTGAGCCTTCGCAGAACGCTGCATAGGGCCTCGTAGAACGCTGTTTTTTTTGATAAGAATGTTGCATAAAGGGAAAGAAGGCATATTACCAAAGGGTAAAGTAAGAGGCTCACACTAGCTTCGTAGCGTGAGCCTCTGTTGGTTGTTGCCACTACGGGGCAACGGATGCAGCGCTGCTATAGCTTAAGGCTAGGGGCGCTATACTCGCGGGCGGACAGCTCTTGGTTGAGCAAATACAGGCCGTTGGCATCGTGGCCGAAGAGTTCGTATTTAGCGATGAGATCGCGTGCGTTGGTCTCTTCCTCGCCTTGCTCTTTCACGAACCACAGGAGCATCTGCATAGTACAGTAGTCCTTGGCTGCAAGAGCGGCTTCGTAGATGTTGTGAATAGAGGCCGTGATGAGCTGCTCATGGGTCAGACCGGCCTGAAGAACGTCCATATCGCAGTTGAACACCGCATCAGGCTTGGCGATAGCTTCGAGGGTTACCACGAGGTCGTTGTTCTGCATATACTGGTAGAACAGCATGGCGTGGTCGCGTTCTTCTTGGGCCTGGATGCGGTACCAGTTGGCGAAACCGTCGAGGTTGCGACGCACGAAGTAGTTGGACATGTGTAGGTAGAGATAGGCGGAGTAGAACTCCTTGTTGATTTGCTCGTTAAGAAGAGCGGAAACTTTTTGGTTTAACATAGTTATAAGGTTTTAAATGGTGAAAAAAAGTTTTTTTATCTCTAAGCATGGGAGCGGCGAGACTGGGTGCCCGCGCTACGCCTCTGCCAGACGATGCAATGTGGGGCCGGCCAGGCGGTAGATGGTCCAATCTTTCATGGGCTCGGCACCAAGGGAGAGGTAGAAGTCTATGCTGGGCTGGTTCCAATTGAGGCACACCCATTCCATACGGCCGCAATGGCGCTGCACGGCTATCTGGGCAAGACGCTTCAAGAGGCCTTTGCCGTAACCTCGTCCACGGTATTCGGGCATCACAAAGAGGTCTTCGAGATAGAGACCTGAACGGCCTACGAAGGTGGAGAAGTTGAAGAAATAGAGTGCAAAGCCCACTTCTTTGCCATCTTCCATCACAAAAAGGACTTCGGCACCATGCTGCTCGAAGATAGTCTGTCGGAGTGTGGCCTCATCGGCTACCACTTCGTCGAGCATACGCTCGTAGGAGGCTAACGCTTTGATGAAATGGAGGATGAGGGCGGTGTCTTCGACGGTAGCTTTTCTAAAGTTGGTATGACTCATGGGTATGGATAATTAGATTAAACTGTGGGTGTAACGAGAGGCATGGGTAATTATTGCGAGGCTGATAATAATAATTGGATTATTCTGTCATAATAATTCTTAACTGATTCTCATCAACGGAACTGACTATAGTGATGATGAGAAAATAAATTGGGATACTATTGTTTGAAAACCTGACACACATTTCTCCGTTTTGCTTACTCCGCTGCGCAATCCTTGCAGGGACACTATCGAAGTCCACTGTACTTCTTCATCCTGTTGGCTATTTTGAACTTGTTCCTCAGTCACCTAGCCCGCTATGCTCCCTCGTCTCAACTCCAAAATATCTCAACAATCTAAAGCAAAATCGTACCAATTTATTTTTTTATCATCACATAAACAGCACGGCAATTGGTTCGACAATCAATTCTCGACAGCAGAAGATGTTCCGACGGCATCGTTATTGATGATAATTCGTGTTCAATCAATGGTAATTGGCTCCTCGTTGGTCGCCAACCTCAGTTCGTGTTTAGCCAAGCTTTTTGAAACATTTATTTCCATCAATTTACCATTAATCTTTCATTAATATTATTACAATAAAAGGATCCTAAATTAGTCGTGAATTGGTAAATTATCCTATCGAAACTCCACATGACTGAGTTGTTGAATTAATGAGAATATCTTTGATGGTGCATGCACCATCATTCTCTAATTCAAAATAAAACCAAAAATAATTGGTAATCAGCAAGGCTCCCTTTGGTCGCTGTTTATCTGTTTAACTGTTTATTTGGAGTCATCAAATCATCAAATCAACATATAAACAACTCAACAGCGCCCAAAGGGAGCCTCACTGTTCACTAAAATATTATTTTAGATATTTATCGAACCAGTCGATGAAGTTGCGGTGCCAGAGGAGGCTGTTCTGGGGTTTGAGTACCCAGTGGGTCTCGTCGGGGAAGTAGAGGTAACGTGCTTCGAGGTTCATGAGTTTGGCGGCATTGTAGGCAGCCATACCCTGAGAGGCCACGATACGGAAGTCGAACTCACTGTGCACTACGCAGAGAGGAGTGTTCCACTTGCTTACGAAAAGGTGTGGAGACTGAGCGAAGGACTTGCGAACACGGGGATTGTCGGTCTGCCAGTAGGCACCACCGAGGTCCCAGTTGGTGAACCAGAGTTCTTCGGTTTCGAGACACTGCTGGTCGAAGTTGAACATACCGTTGTGTGCCAGGAAGGCTTTGAAGCGATGGTTCTCGTTGTGGCCAGCAAGCCAGTAGATGCTGAAGCCGCCGAAAGAGGCACCGCAGGCTCCGATGCGCTCAGCGTCAATCTGCGACACT
>JAZUDW010000058.1:0-13286 GCA_045639845.1 Bacteroidales bacterium | reverse complement strand
GACCATAAGACGGGCGAAGCTGTGCCTTTTGCCAACGTGACGATAAAAAAAGCGGGAGACAGCATGCTGGTTGCCGGTGCTGTTGCGGACCTTGAAGGACGATTTACTATCAAAGCGTCGGCTGGAGACTACACGCTGCATGTGACGATGGTAGGCTACGAGACATGGGAGCAAGCCATATCGGCAGCTGGACACATGGACATGGGTTTGATAGCGTTGCTACGCGGCACGACGCTCTCGGAGGTGACAGTAGTAGCATCGCGTCCGATTTTTTCTACCGATGGCGAGAAGGCTATCTACAGCACAGCAGACGATCCCAGCATTCAGAATGCCACTGCTATGGATGCGCTATAGAACGCCCCCGGCCTTGAGGCCGATGCGCAAGGCTCCATCAGGCTGAGAGGCGTAGAGGAAGTGCAGATATGGATCAACGGTCGCGAGAGCAGAATGAATGCCGAAGCCTTGAAACAATATCTGAAGACCCTGCCAGCCAAAAGCATACGACAGATAGAGGTAATAAGCAATCCTTCGGCACGCTATGGCGGCGGCAAGGCCGTAGTGAACATTGTGTTGCAAAACAAAACTATAAACAACCGATTTGTAAGCATGGGCTTCAACGCCAACAGCAAACCTACTTTTTTATCATGGATATCGTATATATACAACAGCGCCATGTGGGAAATGGATGTGTATGCCAACATGGGGTATTCCCACGAGCAGACCCTCACGCAAGGGCATGAGGTTTTGACATGGTTTGGGAATGACACGTCACGAAGTGATACTTATAGAAGACAACGCAACGACAGAAACATAAACACCTTGTTTTCGCTTGATCTAGCCTACCACTACGACAGCCTCACCACGGCCTACTTCTGGCTGAACGGCTTCCCCATGTGGGCCGGATGGTCGAGCTACGAAGAGAGAGAACGCACGGAGTATCTATACCATCCTGGTGACTACTCTTTCACAGAGCGCATGACAAAGAAGGCATCGGGATTTCCTTCCATAGGGATGTTCGACGGCATCTGGGTGGACCGGAGATTCGACGACAGCACAGGCCACATGCTATCGCTAGGATACTATGGCAGTCTTTGGCACAACGACAGCGTGATCAATGGTCAAAGACATTTCTTGTCACCATCGAAAAACGATATGACCTACCGAGAGCAGCACCTCGGCACAGAGTGGTTTCACGGGGTGGAAGCCTACTACTTACGTCCTTTCGGCCAGCGGGACACTGACCGCAACCTGACTGCATATGAATGGGAACTGGGCTTAGAGGGCAACTGCTCGCATCTCAGAAAGGACACGCGCTTCGATACTTTGGGAATAAATGGTTATGCAAGATATCCATGGCTGGAGTGCCAAAGCGACAGTTATTCTGCACAAAGTGACATCTACACGAGCATACTCCGCCGATGGGACAAGCTTACCTTTAAAGGTGGAATCCGCGGAGGAGTACAATGGGGACAGGTCTATTACCCCGACGCTCCTCAACACAACTATACCTATCGAGACTTCACGCTGCTGCCATCGTTGCATCTATCGTACAGACTTGCCAACAGCGATGCCATCTCGTTGAGCTACACCCGCCGACGCATTGTGCCAAACGGATCTGACTACAGCACTCGACGCATATACAGCCTTGATGGTTTCACAACAGGAAACAAAGATCTGACGTGCGGCTCATCGCACCACATTGAAGCCAAATGGGACAAGTATATAGACGGATGGGGGGCTCTTGGCATCAACCTTTTCTATCTGAAAAAAACGAAATCACAAGATGTACTGACCGATATTGTATATGACGACCAATACTTTCAAAGCATCGCAACCTTCGACCAACCTGTGAACATTGGCAACGCATGGAACAGTGGTATTGATATGCATACTATATATAGGCCTAGTGCACTGGTGAATGTAAAAGTTAACGCATCATTGTTTTACGATCATATCTTCCTAAGGCGAACCGACATTGGGGAGGTTCTCAACAATGGAATGTGGTGTTGCTCGCTGCGTATGGCATCGTGGGTGAAGCTATGGAACCAGCTACAACTATATGGTACCATGTATTACAACAGTCCTACTCAAAGACTTTTTTGCACTACTCTGAGCAGAAAGGGCATCGACCTAGGCCTCCACGCCGATCTTTGGCACCATAAGCTGAGCATATCGGCAAGTGTGAACGATGTGCTGAACTGGAACAGATGGAGCACCACAAACGCAAATCCAAACATCACAAGCAACACTGATATGAAGTTCCAAAGTCGCTACGCTTCCTTCGGGATAACGTTGCGTTTCGGAGAGATGGAGTTGGAACAAGCCAGCGGAGCATCACGTCACGGAAAAAGAGCCGCAGCCAACGAAGGCTACTCAGACGAATAATGGATGTGGCGACCTTCGTCGATTTTCTTCTCCCACAAAACGGTTTAGTGATAAAAAAGTGGTGGATGTCTAGTATTCATGCTTTGGTGACACTAGATATTTTTCATCATCGCTTAGGGCATCCACCCGAATTTGAGTCCTACAGAAAAGAAATTCTGGTGCCATATATCGCTCACCACTACGTTGGTGAGCGTGGGGGGAGTACTATGACGCCACACGGACCAGGGGCCCATGAGGGCCACGAAGGGGAAATCGTAGGCGAGGCTGAACTGGAGGAAGGTGCGGCTGGCGTAGATATAGTTGCGTCCCCACACGAGTCGGAGGGCGTAGTAGGGGTTGAGCTGAGAGGCTGCCGTGGCAAGCTGCGGGTGGGGGCTGCGCAGCGCGAGGCGGGTGGCGGTGAGGCCGGCACCGAGGTAGCCGCCCACGGGTGCAGGACTGGGGTGGCGGTAGTAGCGGAGGGTGGCGTCGAGCGTTTGGATGGCTACGGGCCACCAGACCTGCGTGCCGGGGGCGGCAGAGGCCGACGGGGGCAGGTAGAGGTGGGTGGCGTTGTGCTCCAGGCCTATGGCAGCCGACCAGTGACGGGCAAGTGAGTGCTCGATGCCGAGCGAGGGGTTGAGCTCGAAGGGTCGCAAAGCGGCACCGGGGGCAGCGCTACCCAGCACGGAGGCGAGGCCGGGGGTGCCGAGCTCGATGCCAAGCGAGAGAGCCAGCCTGTGGCCCAGGTAGCCGGGGTTGGACTGATCGGGGCGGTAAATGTCGTAGAGGGTGGTACGGATATAGTTGTGTTCGTCTTTAAGGGGATAGGTGTGATGCACATGGGACGCCGTATCGCCACAAGTGCCATGGACAATGGTGGCTTCGACATCGGTCTGTTCCACATGGGAAAACATATGGGTAACGAGGCCCACTGTGGCTGGAGGATAGACGGTGCCGAGTATGGCTGCAGCCCAAGGAAAGGAGGCAATGAGGCCTTCCTGGTCGTGGACCGAGGCCATGAATACCCACGGGGTGCCGAGACGAGCAAAGAGGATGTCGGCCGACGGGGAGAGCACAGCATGGCTGCCATGGGCTTGGGCTACAGCCCAGTCGGAGAGGAGGCTGTAGTCGTTGTAATAGTCGGCCGACGACTGCTGCCGAAGGCCGCGGGGGCTATAGTCGAGCATGGGGTGGGAGGCCGACTGGGTGGCGAGCAGCATATCATTCGAGAGCTGTTGCTGCCGGCGATAGGAACGGCGGGGAAGGCGACGGCCATCGGCATCGAGCACCTGATAGCTTGGCGAGATGCAGATGACGGGGGTTGCATGGGTAAAGTTCTGTGTACAATAGGAGGGTATGGTATCGACAACGGAATCGGCATACAGATGTTCCAGATAGCGAAGCTCGCGCAATGCGGCCGTCTGGACTATATGGTAGCCTGATGTATCGATACCGCTGGGGCAAGACAGAGACAAGGCCTCGGCCAGGAGTTGAATGACGCGGATGGGGGAATGTTCGAACAGACGGGGGGTGAAAAGTAGCACTTCGTGGTGCCACAGACGAGCAGGTACGATACTATCGGAGGGATCACGATAGAGGTAGCATCGTATAGAATTGGCAGGCTGAATGTTGGAAACTTGCTGCTGCACCCAGCGGCTGATACTGTCGCCATAGAGGCAACGACCAGAAGAGAGCATGGTGGCCAGCTGACAAGAGTGGTACATAAGCGTATCGGCATGGTTGGGAGGCATGAGGCTGCCGTAGCGATGGGCTGGGTGCTGGCTCTCGTACCAATAGCGTGCCGTGTGTTTGAAATCGGCAGGTATGTCGCCCTGTGCCTTGAGCAGCGACTGCGCAAAGGCGTTCCCGCAGGGGTGCAGGATAGGTATGAGCAGGAGAAATATGAGCAGCTGACGTTTCAAAAGAGTTCTTTTAGTGAATAAAAAAATGATTCGATTGTGTTTTTTAGTAATCAGATATCACTGTTCGCTGATTACTAAATAATCAGTATTCTATAACCTACAAGACACGCCGACAAAAGCTTAGATTCAACTTCGAAGTACAACACCGTTGTGCAAAGATAGCAAGAATTTTTGTTTTGGGGAAGAAAAGTTCAAAAGTTTTCTGAGACGAAGGTTGAGTTCAGTCTGTATAAAGAGGATGTATTCGTCAGATAGAGAGGAGATATCAGTGTTTTGGGGAATAAATTGTCGAACGAGCTTGTTGGTATTTTCAATGAGACCTTTCTCCCAAGAGGAATAAGGGTGAGTGAAATAGACCTTGGCATAAAGCATCTTGCAATATATTATTAATGAATCATATAACTGATGTAAAATAGTATTAATTTCTTGAACAGGCTGCAAAAAAAACACAATTTCTTTGTTACTTAGACTTCTGTGGGATATGGATTATTGGTGATTTGAGAAAGAATTGCTCCTTTGGTACGAAGTGAAGCTAACCGAATCAGCAATTCAACCAACAAGCAAAAAAACATTATTCATTCAAAAAGGGACTGCTTCCTGACTCGGACGCAGTCCCTCTGACAATGTGGATTGGCAACTGGGTTATTGATTTGTCGAACGATTTATGTATATTGAGATCGGATACTCAATTGAACAACAAACAATTCAGCAACCAGTCTCCTCCATGTTTATTTAATGATATCTACACTACGCTGAATAAAGTTGGTGAGGGCTTCGCCTTTGAGAAGGCCGTTGGAGAGGAGGGCGAGGTCGGTGAGCTGACGCACTAGCTGGTGCTGATGGTCGGCATCGGTATCGTTGAGCACCTGGCTGATGAGGGGGTGGTTGATATTGACCACGAGGTTGTAGGTCTCGGGCATATCGCCATAGAAACTCATGGAGCCGCTAGTCTCGCTCATCTCTTTGTAACGACGCATAAACTCGTTGCGGGTGATGGTCATGGGCTGGTCGGTGCTCTCGAGGCTCTCGAGCATCACGGTGAACTTCTTGGTGTCGAGGTCGGCTTCGATGATGGGTTTGAGCTTATCTTTCTCTTCCTGGGTGAGGCGCTCGGGGATGGAGTCTTCGTGGGCGATGAGTTTTTCGACCACATCGCTATCTACGCGTACAAAGCGACTCTTCTCTTCTTTCTGCTCCATAAGGTTGAGGAAGTGGCTGTTGAGTGGGCTGTCCATAATGAGGACGTCGTAGCCTTTCTCTTTGGCTTTGGCAATATAGGCGTGCTGTTCGACGGGGTCGGTGGCATAGAGATAGACCACGATCTTGTCCTTGTCGGTTTGCAGGGGAGCGATCTTCTCACGGTAGTCTTTGAGGGAGAAATACTGGCCATCGCTATTCTTGAGGAGGGCGAACTTGAGGGCACGCTCGCAGAATTTCTCGTCGGTGAGCATACCGTATTGGATAAAGATCTGGATATCGTCCCACTTGTTTTCGAAGTCTTTGCGGTCGTCTTTGAACATCTGCTCGAGCTTGTCGGCCACTTTCTTGCTGATGTGGGAGGAGATTTTCTTCACCTGGCTGTCGCTCTGAAGGTAGCTACGCGACACATTGAGGGGGATATCGGGGGAATCGAGCACACCATGGAGGAGCATGAGGTAGTCGGGTACTACGCCTTCAACGGAGTCGGTTACGAAGACCTGGTTGCAATAGAGCTGTATCTTGTTGCGGTTGGGGTCGATGGTTTTGCGGACCTTGGGAAAGTAGAGGATACCGGTGAGATTGAAGGGGTAATCGACGTTGAGGTGAATCTGGAAGAGGGGATCTTCGAAATTCATGGGATAGAGTTCATGATAGAACTTCTTGTAGTCGTCGTCGGTGAGGTCGGCAGGACGTTTGGTCCATGCGGGCTCAGTGTTGTTGATGATGCGGGGTTTCTTGGTCTCGACACGTTTGGGGTTGCCGTCTTTGTCTTTCTCGGTCTCGGAATCGACCCACTCGCTCTCTTCGCCACAACGGATGGCTACGGGCATGAAGCGGCAGTATTTGGTGAGGAGATCAACGATGCGACGCTCTTCGAGGTATTCTTTGCTCTCGTCGGTGATGTGGAGTATGATATCGGTGCCACGTTCCTGCTTGTCGCACTCTTCCATGGTGTATTCGGGCGAACCGTCGCAGGTCCAGTGCACAGCGGGGGCTCCGGTGTAGGACTTGGTGATGATCTCTACTTTATCGCTCACCATGAAGGCGCTATAGAAACCAAGACCGAAATGACCAATGAGGTTTTCTCCTTTATCTTTATATTTCTCGAGAAACTCTTCGGCACCAGAGAAGGCTATCTGGGTGATGTATTTCTCCACCTCGGCTGCCGTCATACCGATACCGCGGTCGGTGATGATGAGCTTGCCATCTTTCACAGCTACGTCGATGGTGAGGTCGCCAAGCTCGCCTTGCACTTTACCCATGGATGAGAGGGTTTTGAGTTTCTGGGTGGCATCGATGGCATTGGACACTATCTCACGAAGGAAAATTTCTTGATCTGAATAAAGGAATTTTTTGATAACCGGGAAGATATTCTCGGTCTGTACGTTAATATTGCCTTTCATTGTATATAGTTATTTAATTTTTTCAATAATGCGACGCTGAAGCGAATGGTATGCCAAAAAGGGAGTATGGTGACAGATTGGCAGTACGAGAGGTTTGTGGAGGGGGGCAACCCTACCCTACCCTTGGGTGGATAGGACGATGGACTAGGACAGATGGTCGATACCGGACTCGGGAGCAGAGGCGATGTGGCTGCTACCGGCTACCACGATAACGATCTCGCCTTTGACTTCTTTCTGAGAGAAGTGGGTATGAAGCTCCTGGAGGGTGCCACGGGCTTTCTCTTCGTGGAGTTTGCTGATCTCGCGACATACGCAAGCTTGACGATCGGCACCGAGGACGGCGGCGAGCTGTTCGAGGGTCTTGACTAGTCGGAAAGGACTCTCGTAGAGGATGAAGGTGCGCTGTTCTTCGGCGAGATGGGCGAGGGCTGTCTGTCGTCCTTTCTTGTGGGGTAGGAATCCAATGAAGGTGAACTGGTCGCAGGGGAGACCAGAATCGACGAGAGCGGGGACGAAGGCTGTAGGCCCGGGGAGGCACTCTACGTCGATGCCCTCTTTGGCCGCTTCGCGTACCAAGAGGAAACCCGGATCGCTGATGCCCGGGGTGCCTGCATCGGTGATGAGCGCGAGCGTCTGCCCCGAGAGGAGTCGGTCGATGACGTTGCGGAGGGTCTGATGCTCGTTGAAGATATGATAGGCCTGCATGGGTGTGGCAATATCATAGTGCTGCAGGAGCACGCGCGAGGTGCGGGTGTCTTCGGCCAATATGAGATCAACGCTCTTGAGCACTTCGACGGCACGATAGGTGAAGTCGGCCAGATTGCCTACGGGTGTGGGGACAAGGTATAGTTTCATGACGAAAAAAAAGAAAGGGCTATGGGCCTCACACGATGTCTCGTGACGGCACATAGCCCTAAGGGGAAAATAAGGCGTTATGCTATTTCTTTATTCCTCAAAATCTTCGGGTATTTCAAGATCGTGGAATACATTGGTAACGTCGTCGTCCTCTTCGAGCATATCGATAACCTTGAGCACTTTGCGGGTGTTGTCGGCATCCAATGCACGGGTAGCGTTGGGGATACGCTGGAGCTCAGCGCTCTCGCACTCGATCTTCAGCTCGTCGAGCATCTTCACCATGTTGCCGAAGTCTTCGTAGGCAGTGTAGAGGGTGATGTACTCGTCGTCGATCTCCATCTCGTCGAGGCCACCATCGATGAGGGTCATCTCGAGTTCGTCGGTATCCATGGTAACGTTGGCACGAGGAATGGTGAAGACACCTTTGCGGGTGAAGAGGAAGCTGAGGCTACCATTCTGATCCATGGTGCCACCAAACTTATTCATGATGCTACGTACGTTGGCAACGGTACGCATATTGTTGTCGGAAAGACACTCGATGAAGAGTGCAATACCGTGGGGTGCATGGCACTCGAAAGTGAGCTCGAGCATAGCGGCAGCATCCTTGTCGGAAGCTTTGGAGATAGCACGATTGAGGGTGTCTTTGGGCATGTTGCATCCACGGGCGTTCTGGATAAGCAAACGCAAACGAGGATTACCATCAGGATCGGGACCGCCTTCGCGAACGGCTACTGCTACTTCTTTCAAAATCTTGGAATACTGTTTGGAGCGCTTAGCATCGGCTGCGCCTTTTGCTCTTTTGATCTTAGACCATTTATTATGTCCTGACATAGTAAAAAATGATTTAGGTTATTAATTATATTTATTTACTTATTTATTATTGCCACGATGGGCTTATTGCTTTTCGCCTAATGTGAACTGCAGATAGGTGATGGGCTTGCCTTCGGCAAGAAACATCTGCTCGTAGAAGGTCTGCACCATCTTGGCCTCGCCTTCATAGGGGGTGTGGTAAAGGTCGGCAGTATGGAATAGGAGGTTGTGTCCGTTTTCGGGAATAACTTCGAGGAGTGTATAGTCGTGGAGCTCTCGACTATCGGTCTTGAGGTGGATGATGCTACCTGGACGAAGGATGCGACGATAGGTGTCTAGAAAACGCTGGGAAGTGAGTCGTTTGTTGGGTTTCTTGGGCTGAGGATCGGGGAAGGTGACCCAGATCTCGCTGACTTCGTTGGCCTCAAACATACGGTCTATGAGTTCTATCTTGGTGCGAAGAAAGGCCACATTCTTCATCTGGTCTTCATTGCTGGTTTTGGCACCGCGCCAGAGTCGGGCTCCTTTTATATCGACACCGATATAGTTACACTCGGGATGGAGACGTGCCAAAGCTATAGTATAGTCGCCTTTGCCACAACCCAACTCGAGCACAATGGGGTTGTCGTTGCCGAAAAACTCACTCCAACGGCCTCTCCACTCAAAACCTTGGGTGGTGAGCAGTTCGTAGCTTACCTGAAAGAGGTTGGGGAAGGTGAGATTCTCAGCGAAACGCTCTAATTTATGTTTTCCCATGAATGATTATTTGCTATTATTTCGGGTCGGCACATCGACTATTGACGTGTGCCGACCTATATGATTCGTAAATTAAAATTTCTTGATGCTGATATCGCCTTTATACCATTCTTTGATATGTGCATAAAGCGACTCGGCTTTGGTGCGGCTTTCGGCACTGCCCATACTTACATAGTAGCCTTGGTTGACCTCTATGATATAGGCATCACAGCCTTTCTTCTTGAGGTTGGTAGCCATACGGTCGGCATAGGCTTTGGTAACGAAGAATCCGGCTATGATATCGTAGCCTTTCTTGGAGTGGCTGCTATAGCTGGCTGTGGAGACTGGCTGGGCGGGGCGAGGTGCTACGGCAGGCGCTGCATCTTGCTCGATGCCATTCTCGCTGATCACTTGGTTCAAGAGTTCTTCCAGCTTGGATTCCATGAGCTCGGACTGAATGAGGACCTTGGTACGGGTGGCTTTACGACCTTTGATAGCTGGCATGTTGTAGTTGCGTACATAGTCGTTGTAGGGTAACAGCTGATGGAAGGCAATCTCGTTGGGATGACCGAGGCGTTCTTCCATGATGCTGCGTGTGTATTCGGCCGATTTGGCCTTGAGCATATCTACTGCTTTGCTGTATCTACGAAGGGTGGCGTAATTGGTGATATAGCTATCCATTCGTGCCATCACTTCGCTGGTGTAGGCATCCAGCTCGTTCTGCTCGTAGTTGAGTCCATCGGTGGAATAGGTAAAGAGGTTGGTATTGGCGGGAAGGGTCTGCTTCTCGGATGCGGCAGGTTGTGCGGTCTCGGTAGGAGCGGGTTCTTCCGCAGTAGGTGTCGTTGCATCGGACTCGTTGTCGATAGACACTGCATTGGACTCGGTATCGCTAGCAGGCTCGTCTCCATACACCTCTCCAGCTTCTGCATCATCGACATTGGCTTTAGGCGTCTCAGCCTCACTACCTTCACTTCCAGAGATCATTTTCTCTATATCAATATCTTGGTTGGATGCGGAAGGATTGTTGCCCAAAAGCGTATCGAGCTTGCCTGTCTTCCAAAGGAAGCCACCGGCACCAAGCAGAAGAAGGAGTATGGCCAGCAGGATCCACAACCAAGTTTTTTTCTTGCGGGGCTTCTTCTCGGACTCATCATCTTGGGTGCCTTGATTACGGTTATTATTCTCTACAGATTCGGACTGCATTCGTTCCAGCTCTTTCAGTCCTTCAAGGGTGGTCTGGTCGGCATCATGAGCAACAGGCTCTTCTACCGGAGATTCAATAACTTCGGGCTCAGCAGTGGCCTCTACTACTGGTTCAATGGGCTGGGCTACGGGCTCAGTTGCAACAGGTGCAGCAGCGGATGGCTCAGAAGCATGAGAGGGTTCTGTTTCAGGGGCTGTAAGCGCAGTTTCTTCTGCCATCTCTGTGGTGGGGTCTATAACTGGAATCGAAGGTTCTTCGGCGAGAGCTGATTCTTCAACAACAGGGGCTTCGGGTTCTACTGCTGATACAGGTTCTTCAACCACTGGGGCAGACTCTGCTATTGGAGCTATGGGAACCACAACAGGTTCGGGTTCGGGTTGAGGTATGCTATCGAAACGTGCAAAGGGATTGGCATTAGACTGAGATGCATACTGCTTCACACCTTTAACGGCTTTCATATATGGATTTTCGTCGTTCAATCCTTCCTCAGCAACAAATTCCAAACCCAAATTACCGCGAGTAATGGTTCCAAGGCCATGGAGCACTAATTGTCCATCGGTATCTAACTGAGCCTTCATTGCCTCAACATAATTGGCCCAAGTGCGTTCTCCAATAGCCACACTCACACAATCTTTCTCGGCAATATAGTTTGCAAAACTACTTCCACCCAGCATTCGTGGTGAGAAACTAATACGCTGCTGTGTGGGGAAGAAGGTGGAAGCGTCTGCATCGTAGTAAGCCGATACTTGCTGGGCACAGAAACTACCGATACCGGGTATGTCAACAGTTTTACCTTGTTTCAGATATTCCGATAAAAGTTCAGTTATATTCATTGTTTTTTCTTTTTTTCGAGATCAAATAAGTTTGTGTTCAATATTTATTTAGTCTGATTGTAAATCTTTAGCAATGCATCCAAGTCGGCTGGCGTATCAACAGAAATGTTCTCCTCTTGGGTTTCACGAACAGCTATCTTGTATCCATTTTCCATCCAACGCATCTGCTCTAGACTTTCTGCCTTCTCGATAGGTGAAGGTGCAAGTTGAACTACTTGCTGGAGGACCTCTCGACGGAAGGCATAGATACCAATGTGCTTGTAATAGGCATACTGGCTGAGCCATTGGCTTTCTTCTACTCCACGAAGATAGGGTAACGGATGACGACTAAAACAGAGTGCATTTCCACTAAGATCACTAACCACCTTCACCACATTGGGCGAAAAGAGTTGGTCGGGGGTCTGGATACGTTTCTTGAGTGTGGCAATTTGGACGGTAGGATCGAAGAAACAGGATGCAACCATCTCAATCTGACTGCATGCCACATTGGGTTCGTCGCCTTGGATATTGATCACCACATCGTACTGAGCAGCCTCGACACCCATCGTACGAAGTACTTCGCCACAACGATCGGTACCACTACGATGCTGAGAGCTTGTCATCACTACTTTTCCACCAAAGTTACGAACACAATCAAAAATGCGTTCATCATCGGTTGCGACAACAGCATCGGAAAGCAGACTGATCTTGCTCACACCTTCCCACACCCATTGTATCATCGGACGGTCGCCAATCATGGCGAGAGGCTTACCAGGGAAACGGGTAGAAGCGTAACGAGCGGGGATAACACCTAAAATCTTCATTGTTGCAAGCATCCTTATGATTAATCATCCATACTACTGGGAAGAATAATATTCTCGGGCTGAATAAAGAGACTGTTGAATTCGGCATCAATGAGATTGATAACTCGGCCCAAATCTTCTGGATTGTCGGCAAAGTTATACTCATCAATATCGAGAACGAGTTTCTTACCTAATTCATAGCCATCCACCCATTCTTCATAGCGCTCGTTGAGACTAGTAAGATAATCCAAACGAATACCACTCTCATAGTTACGACCACGTTTTTGAATCTGACGGATCAGCGAAGGAACCTCTCCCTGGAGATAGATAAGCAGATCGGGAGGTTCGAGGAACGAAGAAAGAAGCTCGAAGATAGCCAGATAGTTTTCCATATCACGGGTATTCATCAATCCCATCGCCTGCAAATTAGGTGCAAAGATATACGCATCCTCATAAAGGGTTCGATCTTGCACGAAATTGATTCCTGATTTCTTAATATCATATAATTGTTTAAAGCGGGTGTGAAGGAAATATATCTGAAGATTGAAACTCCAACGACGCATATCTTCATAAAAACTATTGATGTATGGGTTGTTATCAGATACTTCAAAGAGCGACTGATAGCCATAGTGTTTGGCTAATAACTTGGTGAGTGTGGTCTTACCCGAACCAATATTTCCTGCGATAGCGATATGCATTGTCTTATCCTTTCTATTTATTCAGCACAGAGTCTTATTCTTTGCTTTTGATTATTTTCTTAATAATTCTCAATCCCGTATTGATAGCACTGGCGGCTTCTGCACCTAACTGCTTGCGGACATCTTTCTTTAGTTGACGCTCCACAGCACTCATAGCTTCTTTCTTTAGTTGTTCGGAAAGTGGCTTGTCTGCAGTACGATGTCTATTTGAGGAAGACTTGGTGGATGTTTTTGTTTTCCCACCAGCGGTAGTGCGACGGGATGAAGTGGTAGTGGTCTTGGATGAAGTGGACTTTTTAGAAACAGAAGCAGAACGAGATGTTGAGGACGAACGCTTCTTGGTAGTGGCACCTCCAGTTGCTTTACGCAACTCTTTAGTGGCTCTCTTTGCCACCTCTTTCGAGAGTTCTTCGGTTAGAATTTCTTTTACCTTTTCGTCCATGACTACTTCTAATTTACTATATATATTAATAT
>JAZUDW010000057.1:0-9793 GCA_045639845.1 Bacteroidales bacterium | reverse complement strand
TGTAAAAGAAGTTAAATAACCTAAAAGGAGGAACAAAGGGTTAGCTCCTCTTCGGTCGCTGGCCATAGCACTATGCCATCTTTAGGTCAAAAAATGAATTTATAGAACCCACATCCAACTATTTAGTTATGAACACCACTTCACAGCGACTCACAATAGGGATACAGTGTTTTGAGACCCTTCGCAATGACGGTTATCCTTATGTGGATAAAACACGTCAGGTGTATGAACCCACTCACACCAACCGTTATTATCTTCTATCACAGAACAAGAATTATTACAAAACTTCCTCACCCAGATAGACTGCCTAGCAGAAGCAAACAATATGACCAACATTGAATGCGTGGAACGGCTTCGCCAACGCTACGACGGATATCATTTCCACCCAAAGGCAAAAGGTGTCTATAATCCATTCAGCGTGTTGAACACATTCGACCGACTAGAATCAGGGAGCTATTGGTTCGAGACAGGCGCACCCTCGTATCTTGCCTATCTTTTGCGTACACATAACTAAGTTCTTAGAGCGGCCACGCAGCCTCTTTGCCAACACCCCATACGAACTGGTTAAAGATTTGGATGTGTGTTGTATGCATATTCAATTGCATTCTACCGCACACATTGGCAGCCGTTTTTATAAAAAAAGTAGGCATATATTCATTAAATCCACACAGTATTATCATTACAAAAACCAAAAAACAACAAAAATAGCAAACCAAAAGAACAACAAAAAGACTATTTAATCTCACAAAGTTGCATATCAATAAACTATTGCAGCACTACTATAAATCGCCCACAGTAGTACTGCGTCGACCTTCCAATACTATTGTTTCTCCAATGCAGTAGTACTGCAAATCAATCACAGTACTACTGCGTTGGCTTTACTATAGTACTGCTACACCCTTCGCAGTACTATAGTAAACCGTTTACAGTACTATAGCGTTGGCGATAATTTGACTATACTATCGAAAGAGACACAAACAAAAAAAGCTCGAACCGGCAAAGGATCGAGCTCTAGATATTAACTATACTTTGTAATGCTAGTTTCTGTTAGAAGTGGAAACCAATGCGAAGCATCAAGGTTCCAACAGTGCGACGTTCCACTGCAGCATCGAGGTTAGCATAATCGTGAGAACGGTCGCTATAGGTGATGCTATGACGGCCAAGACTATAATAATGCAAGCCTGCACTTACGTGGCTGCCAAAGAAAGTACCAACACCTACTTGCCAAGCCATGGTGCCATTGGTACGATACACATTGTAAGGAGCAGACTCGTTGCTCTTCCAACCCTCGGAGGTTGCCTTAAACATATTGTAACCTACCGAAAACTCAGCAAAAGGTACCAAATACTGCATACCATACTGATCCATAGGATGACGATACTGCACACCCAGCATGATAGGGATATTATAGTAATTGGGAGCACCAGCCTGATTGATTGCATAAGCCTCACGCAACGAACTCTTCACCTGATTCCACATCACATCCACATTAGCGAAAGGAGCCACATAGCCTACACCAATATCGAAAGGCAGGCTGGCACGGGCACCAACACCAAAACCCAAAGCGGCAGCGGTACCTATTTGGTCTTTGCCCATAAGATTGTCGGCATTAAGACTGGCACTTTTGCCAAACTCGCCCATAGGAGCAATACCATTCAAATAGAAAGAAGTCTCCAACGCAGTCTGAGCATGGAGGTTAGTACCGCATACAAAGAGAGCTACTGCAAGGCATAATGCTTTGATAGTGTATTTCTTTTTCATCGTTTAATCTTTATTATTCGTGGTGCAAAATTACATATAATATTTGAATTAACAAATTTTTTTGTAACTTTGCAAATTAATATTAAAAGAAGTCAAACTGATACTATGCTGAAAATAAACAAACTATTTGCCATCGGATTGATGGCTTGCATGCTCTTGGGTAGCACAAAAGTGCTAGCACAAAACAATTCTAATGTTGAAATCAACACACTTCGCTTGGAGGCACGTGCCGACTTTTTCTACGACGACGAATCCGAACAGTATGGCTTTGCCGGCAGATATTTCAACCTCCACATGGGTGGCAAACTGAGCGACAAAGTGTCGTACTACTTCCGCCAGCGTATCATTGCCAACCCTGGCAGCTCCCAGTTTTTCGACAACACCGACTTTCTCCATATCTCCTACATGCCCAACCAGAATTGGCGTTTCCGTTTAGGTAAGGACGCCATAGCCGTAGGTGGTTTTGAATACGACGCTGCGCCCATCGATGTTTACTACAACTCTATCTCATGGGACAACTTCTACTGTTTCCAACTCGGTGCTGCCGCCACCTATTTCTCCAACGACGGCAAACACTCATTCACTGCCAATATCGCCAACTCGCCAAACAACGGCTTCGCCTCATACCCCTGGAACTCGCTCTCCTACAACCTTCTGTGGTCGGGCAACATGGGCAATTGGCAAACGCTCTACTCCGTCAACCTCTTCGAGCGCGAACAACACGCCGCCTGCGACAACCTGATCTATGTGGCATTGGGCAACCGCGTGGCTTTCGACAACTGGAGCCTTTATGTGGACCTCATGGCCCACTTTGCCGACAACGACATCTGCTACCAAGGCGTGGTGGCTCGTTTCGACTATCATCTCAACAACAATTGGAATCTTTTTGCCAAAACCTCCTACGAGCACAACGAAGGTAATCCTGCCGACTTATTCTTCTTTGGCAAAGGCACTCGCACCGTGGCCGGCGTTGGTTTCGAGAATCACCCCATCTACTGCCCCAGCCTCCGCTATCATGCACTGGTGGCCTACAACCAGATGGACTCCTACATCTATTCTCCCACCTGGAGCTACCCCTATGGCAAAGGCGTAATGATCAACATGGGTATTTCGTGGAACATAGACTGCATGAAAGCCAAGAGAGTAATGGGTCTTTAATCTCATTCTTCACTCGAAACGTATTTGTTTATCACAAAAAATAGATTAACCAATGAAATTCACTACCAAAAGAAGCATTGAGGCATTGATTTTCCTTGCCTTCCTCTTCCTTTTCTTCGGAGGTCTTTCCTACAAAATGACGCTGCCTCATATGCTCAATACCTTTATGCAGACAGCCTACCACCTACTCATGGAGACCGTATTCTACATCATGGCCATCTGCGTTCTGATGGGTGCTATCAGCAAACTCATGACCGAATTTGGTGTGGTACGCCTAATGGAGAACATACTCCGCCCCCTGATGAAGCCACTCTACAACCTGCCTGGCGTAGCCGCCTTGGGTGCAGTGATGACCTTCTTGAGCGACAACCCCGCTATCATCACCCTCTCCAAAGACCGCAACTTCGCACAATATTTCAAGAAATACCAGTTGGCATCACTCACCAATTTCGGCACCTCGTTCGGCATGGGACTCGTAGTGCTGGCATTCATGATCGGTGTTGGCTACGGCAAAGGTGCGTTGGTAGGCATTCTCGGAGCCGTGGTTGGCAGCATCATCTCCACCCGACTCATGCAGCGTTTCACGCTGAAAGCCTATCCCGAATATGATGCACCCGTATGCGAAGGCGACACCAACGAAGACAGCGAACAGCTCATCTCGTTCAAATCCGAAGGTTCGGCCTTCATGCGTTTCCTTAACAGCATCCTCGACGGTGGCAAAGACGGTGTAAGCATCGGATTGGCCATCATTCCCGGTGTGCTCGTGATCTCCACCATCGTGATGATGCTCACTTTCGGTCCATCCGACCCCACCGTGGGCTATCAAGGCTTGGCCTACGAAGGTGTTCCCGTCATTGCTTGGTTGGCCGACAAGATCAACTTCGTATTCGAATGGCTCTTCGGCTTCTCTGCTTCCGAACTCATAGCCTTCCCCATGACCGCACTCGGTGCTGTGGGAGCCGCCATGGGTCTGGTGCCCCGTTTCGACACTATGGGCATCATCACCAACGATACCATTGCCGTGTTCACCGCTATGGGTATGTGCTGGAGTGGCTATCTCAGCACCCATACCGCCATGCTCGACTCGCTAGGTTACCGCGAGCTCATCCCCAAAGCCATCGGTGCTCACACCATTGCAGGCCTCTGTGCCGGTATCACAGCCCACTGGCTCTGGGTACTCATTGCTCTTATTTTTTAATCGAACAAAAGTTATCATAATATGACCCCACTTGTAAGCATTATCATGGGAAGCACATCCGACCTTCCCGTAATGGAAAAAGCTTGTCAGTTCTTGGACGAGATGGAGATACCTTTCGAGGTCAACGCACTCTCCGCTCACCGCACCCCTGCCGAAGTCAGCGACTTTGCTCGCAACGCACACCTACGTGGTGTGAAGGTGATTATTGCCGGTGCCGGCATGGCCGCCGCTCTACCCGGTGTGATAGCAGCCGAGACACCCCTGCCCGTGATAGGCGTGCCCATCAAAGGTAGCGTGCTCGAAGGCATGGATGCCACCTTCGCCATCATGCAGATGCCTCCGGGAATACCCGTAGCCACCGTAGCCATCAACGGCGCTCAGAATGCTGCCGTGCTGGCACTCCAGATGCTCGCTTTGGGCGACCCCGCTTTGCAAGAGAAAGTGGTAAGCTACAAGCAGAGCCTCAAGAAAAAAATCGTGAAAGCCAACGAAGAGCTGGCCAAACTGGAATACAAATACAAAGTATGATCACCATAGGCATCACCGGCACCTTAGGTGCTGGCAAAGGAACGATTGTTGACTATCTAAAGGAACGTCACAACTTTGTTCACTACTCGGCACGTGCATTCCTCACCGAGGAGATCGAACGCCGTGGACTGCCCGTTGATCGCGACAGCATGACGCTAGTAGGCAACGACCTGCGTGCCAAGCACACCCCATCCTATATCGTGGAACAACTTTATCAGCGAGCCCAAGAGAGCGGACAGAACTGCATCATCGAGAGTGTACGTACGCCTGGTGAGGTTGAAGCCCTCCGTGGCAAACCCAACTTCTACCTCTTTGCCATCGATGCCGACGCCCATGTGCGCTACGACCGCATCGTACTCCGCGGATCGGAGACCGACCATGTAGATTTCGACACCTTCATGGCCAACGAGCAGCGCGAGATGGATTCGACCGATCCCAACAAGCAGAACCTCCATGTGTGCATACAGCAAGCCGATTTTCGTTTCGACAATGGCGGCACCTTGGAACAGCTGCACAAACAAGTAGAACAGGTGCTCAGCACCATTATGAAATAATCACAGCCAAACCGACACCCCTATGTCCGAAGAACAGAAATACCAACGACCCTCATGGGACGAATACTTCATGGAGCTGGCCAACACCGTGTCGTCACGTGCCACCTGCGACCGTGGTCGTAGCGGCTGCGTGATCGTGAAGGACAAACAGCTTCTAGTTACCGGCTACGTTGGTTCGCCCTCCGGCCTCCCCCACTGCGACGAGGTAGGTCACCTCTTCAAGCAGACCATCGATGCCAACGGCCACACCTCGACCCATTGCGTACGCACCGTACATGCCGAGCAGAACGCCATATGCCAGGCAGCACGTAGAGGCATAGCCCTCGACGGTGCCACCCTCTACTGCAGGATGACCCCTTGCCGCACATGTGCCATGCTCATCATCAACTGCGGCATCACCCGTGTGGTATGCGAACGCAAATACCATGCAGGTGCCGAGAGCGAGGAGCTGTTCCGTCAGGCAGGTGTGCAACTGGAGTTCTTCCACAACGAGGTTCAGCAATACGAGAACCAGTAACCACCTTTTCCCCTTTTGAAATTATACCAAATCAATCAACCTTTTATCAATCAAAAAAACATTTATCATGAAAAAATTCATCGTATGCGCATTTGCAGCTATGGCAGTTCTCTTCGCAAGCTGCGGCAAAGATTATGCAGAACAGTATGTAGGCACCTATGATGCTGAATTGACCCAGGAAGTCAACGTACTCGGCCAGACCCAGTCTGTAAGCGACAATGGTCCTGTCCAGATTGTTGCCACCGGCGACAATGGTGAAGTAGATATCCTCTTCCTGGAAGAAGGCAGCAATGAAGCAGTAATGACCATGAAGGGTATCGCCGACAAGGAAGGTCTCCACGTTCAAAAATTCGAGATGACCGAAAACGACGACGAAATGTCCATGTCCATGAGCTTCGCCGAGGCACTTGGCACCTTCGACGGTGACGTTCTCAGCTGGAAGAGCGACATGACCGGCACCATGACTATCACCGAAATAGGTCAGAGCTTCGACTTCAGCGGTGCATTGACCATCAAAGCTAAGAAAGTAAAATAATAATAGATAAACAATAATAGACATGAAAAAATTCATCGTATGCGCATTTGCAGCTATGGCAGTTCTCTTCGCAAGCTGCGGCAAAGATTATGCAGAACAGTATGTAGGCACCTATGATGCCGAGATGACTCAAGAGCTCAATGTATTCGGTCAGACTCAAGCTGTAACCGACAATGGTCCTATGAAAATTGTTGCCACCGGCGACAATGGTGAAGTAGATATTCTCTTCCTCGACAAGAACGGCCAGGAGCCAGAAATCACCATGAAAGGTATTGCAGACAAAGAAGGCCTCCACGTTCAGAAACTCGAGCAGGTTGACAACGCTGAAGAGTACTCCACTACTTTGGTATTCAGCGAAGCCCTCGCCACCTTCGATGGTAACGTATTGAGTTGGAAGAGCGACGTAACCGGTTCCATGGCCATCATGGGTCAGAACATCGACTACACCGGTACCCTGAGCATCAAAGCCACAAAAAAATAATCTATCCTAAAGATTAACCACAAATAAAGAGGCACAGACTTCGGTCTGTGCCTCTATTATTATTTATTAGTGAACAGTGATCAGACTTTCAGTGATTAGTAATCACCCCCAAAAAAGAATCAATTAAGATTCTCCAGCAGATACTGCATCTGTCGACGGCAGTTGCCTTTTTCGTAAAGAATCTTATATACAGTCTGCACAATAGGCATCTCCACGCCCAAGTCGGCACGCATCTTCTCAATGCAAGCCACAGCATAGTAGCCTTCGGCGATCATATTCATCTCCAGCTGGGCCCCTTTCACACTATAGCCGCGGCCTATCATATTACCGAACGAACGGTTACGACTATGCTGAGAATAGCAAGTCACCAGCAAGTCGCCCATCGAGGCCGTTTGCACAGCCAGCTCCATATTCTCGCGAGGCATAAGCTTCGACACCAGCCGATAGCCCTCTCTCAACGCATTGGACACCAACACAGCGATGATATTGTCGCCTCGGCCCAGACCATGAGCCATACCCACAGCCACAGCATAGATATTCTTCAGCACAGCCGAATACTCCAAAGCCACCATCTCCGAGCTGTATTTGGTTCGCACATAATGACATTTTATATGATTGCGCACCTTGTTGGCAAAAGCCTCGTTGGCCGATGCCACAGTGAGATACGACAAACGTTCCTGTGCCGTCTCTTCGGCATGGGTGGGACCGATCATAGCCGACATGTTCATGTGGTCGATACCGAATTTAGAGTGAAGATATTCGGTAACCACCTGGTTGGTTTCGGGCACCACACCCTTGGTGGCACTGATAAAATATTTCTCTTTCAGCATCTCGGCGGGCAGAGCCCCCATAGCTGAATCCACGAAAGCAGAAGGCACCACAACGAAAATCTCGTGCGAGGCCTCAACTATATCCCTGATGTTGCTACTCAGATGAATACGATCGGTATCGATCTGCGCCTCTCGCAGGTACAGGGGGTTGTGTCGCTCAGAGAGCAGACCCTCTATCACTTCGGGTTCTCGCACCCACCAATTAATGATGCGATCTTTGTCTTCCAACAATATTTTCACGATAGCTGTAGCCCAGCTTCCACTACCCAATACGCCTATCATACAATATATTTTTTTATTTTTCACACAAACCGTTGGTCTCACTGCGATGCCCAACACATCATTGCCCTCTCAACGTCACACCGCAATACGAGACGAAAACGTTTGCAAAAATACATAAAATAAATGAGTCCGAAAAAACATTTTTATAAAAATTGCGTTAATTATCCAACCATAAAGATGTTAGCACCACGTTCTAAACTACAGCCGACAGTCTTAAACAAATTAAGAATTAATTAACTAAACGAATAATATATAATAAGAGCGGTAACTTTTCGCACCGCCTACCCTTTAAACCTCATTACGATGAACAAAGCCTTAGAAAATCTCAAACCCGCTGCCGTATGGCGCTATTTCGGGGAAATCCTCAACATTCCTCATCCTTCCAAACACGAAGAAAAGATATCTGAATACTTGCAGAAATTCGGTCACGACCACCACTTGGAGACCCTCGCCGACGAGGTTGGCAACGTGCTCATCCGCAAGCCCGCCCACCCTGGCTATGAGAATGCACCTGGCGTATGCCTCCAAGCACACATGGATATGGTGTGCGAGAAAAACTCCGACAAGCAGTTCGACTTCATGACCGATGCCATCCAGCCCATCCTCGACGGTGAGTGGATCACTGCCGACGGCACCACCCTGGGCGCCGACGACGGTATCGGCGTAGCCACCATACTGGCTATTCTGGAAGACAACACTATCGAACACGGTCCGCTGGAAGCACTCTTCACCGTTGACGAAGAGACAGGCCTCACCGGTGCAGGTGCGCTACATACCGACTGGTTGCAGAGCCAGATTCTCCTCAACTTCGACGACGAAGACGAAGGCGAGTTCTGCATTGGTTGTGCCGGTGGCATCGACACCACCGTCGATATCCCCTACACCACCGTGGCAGCAGAGCCCAACACAGCTGCCTTCCGCATCCGCGTGTTTGGTCTCAAAGGCGGCCACTCTGGCGACGACATCAACAAAGGCCTCGGCTGTGCCAACCAGATGCTCAACCGCATACTCTGGAACGGCACCTACAAACTCGACATGCGTCTGGCCACCATCGACGGCGGCAACCTTCGCAACGCCATAGCCCGCGAGGCCAACGCCCTCGTCACCGTGCCCACCGCCAACGCCGATGCACTCAAAGCCCTCGTAGCACAGTTCGACAACGACATCCGCTTCGAATACCGTTCCACCGAGCCCGACCTCCGCATCACCATCGAGGAAGCCGAGATGCCCCAGTGCCTCATCGACCTGCCCACACAGCAGAACCTCGTCAACGCACTCTACGCCTGTGCCCATGGTGTGCTCGAGATGAGCCGCGAAATACCCAACTTCGTGGAGACCTCCACCAACCTCGCATCCATCAAGATGATCGATGGCAACATCCATATCGCCACCTCACAGCGCAGCTCGGTAGAGAGTGCCAAACGTTATGCCGCCGAGAAGATCGAAGCCACCTTCCGCATGATCGGTGCCAAGGTAAGCCACGGCGACGGCTATCCCGGTTGGACCCCCAACCCCGACAGCCGTGTGCTCAAAGTTGCCGTTGACGTATATAAACGACTCTTCCACCACGACCCCGTGGTACGTGCCATCCATGCCGGACTCGAATGCGGCCTCATCGGTGAGAAATACCCCAAGATGGATATGATATCCTACGGCCCCACACTCCGTGGCGTTCACTCTCCCGACGAACGTTTAGAGATCAAAACCGTACAGATGTTCTGGGACGACACCATGGCCATCCTCAAAGAACTGAAGTAACAACAAATGAATTGTGAATTGTGAATTGTGAATAGTGAATAGTAAATAGTGAATTGTGAATTGATTAGTTAGCATACAATCTTTTCACCATTCACTTTTCACCATTCACTTTTCACCATTCACTTTTCACCATTCACTTTTCACCATTCACTTTTCACCATTCACTTTTCACCATTCACTTTTCACCATTC